>JALTDI010000137.1:0-2586 GCA_027074255.1 Desulfurellales bacterium | reverse complement strand
ATAAAATAATCAAATATTTCACTCAAAACCTTTACAGCCTTTCGATTCTCATTTATCACCTTGTCGTAATAATATACCCTATCGAAAAGGAACTTCCTCAAATCATTTAAAGCCTGTAAAACCCCGCTTTCCATAGATATAAAATCATAATTTATATCCAACGTTGCATTTATAACACTTTTTACCAAGGCGGCAATCCTTTCCGAGTGGCTGTATCCAAGTCTGTATGATATACTTTTAGGGATATCTTCATTCTTTATGATTCCAGCTCTTACTGCATCGTCTATATCATGATTAACATAAGCAATAATATCGGCTATTCTGACAACCTGACCCTCAAGCGTAGAAGCCATAAATTGTTTATCTTTCGGGATTATATCGCCTTTTCCCTTAGAATGTTTTAGAATTCCGTCTCTAACCTGATCAGTTAAATTTAATCCTTCACCGTCTTTTTCTATCACATCAACCACCCTGAGGCTTTGGACCCAATGCTTAAATCCCTTTGTCGATTTTCTGTTTAACACATCCTCACCGGCATGACCAAATGGCGTATGACCCAAATCATGCCCTAATGCTGTTGCCTCCGTTAAAGTTTCATTTAAACCTAAACAGACCGATATGGTTCTGGCTATTTGAGATACTTCAATGGTATGAGTCATCCTTGTTCTATAATGGTCTCCTGTGGGTGAAAAAAATACCTGCGTCTTATGTTTTAATCTTCTAAAAGATTTACAATGTATTATTCTGTCCCTATCTCTCATAAATGATGTTCTTATATCGTCAATCTCAGGCTCTTTACGTCTTGTAGCGTTACAAGATAAAAAGGCATGCTTAGATAAAACAGAGCGTTCTATCTGCTCTAATCGTTCTCTTATCAGCATAAATCAAGTTCTTTCAGGAACCGATACCAGAAAAAACCGTCCACCTCATCCGACAGCAGAAATTCGGCTTTTTTATCTATAAATAGCGACGAATCAGACATTAAATGCAAAATCAAAGCATCTGGTATGGCAAGGTAAAAGTATTTTATTTCGTTTGAGCTGTAATCTTTTATGCTTATCCTGGCTTTATTATTGTACCCGTCGTTTATAATTATGGAATCTATATAAAATCCTGTTTCATCAAACAGCTTTATCACAAATTCATATATACTATCCTGCGGAATATATGCATCGATAAGCAGCAGGGCTATTATACGTGCTTTTTTATATGTTATGGGGAATTTATACACATTGCCGTATTCATCTTCACATTCAGCAAAACACCTGTCGTCATCTGACACTTCAACGTCTCTGATACGCATTCTTAACATACAACTTCACCTATTAAAGAATGTTTCAGCGCTTTTGTAATTTTAACATTTACAATATCTCCTGTTATTATATTATCCTTAAAATCAAAATTGACAACTATATTTTGCCTATTCCTTCCAAAAAGCATGTCGCCGGTTTTGGCTTTCCCCTCTACAAGTACTTCAAAAACCCTATCTACACAGCTTGTATTCTTTTTTTGAGTAATTTCAGCCTGTAATTTTTGGAGTTCATTTAAACGCCTGATTTTTACCTTTTCATCCACTTGCGGCTCAATAAAACGAGCTTTTGTCAGAGGTCTTTTTGAATATTTAAAAGAAAACGACGTATCATACTCAACCTTCTTGACAACATTGAGCGTTTCTATAAAATCATCCTCCGTCTCCGTCGGAAATCCCACAATAATATCGGTCGTTACGGAACCGTTTTTAACGATATCTTTAAAAGCGCAAACCTTATCGAGATATGCACCCTTCGTATATCCTCTTCCCATAAGCTTTAATATTCTATCGGAACCCGACTGTAAAGGAAGGTGTATATGCTCGCAAACCTTATCCAAATCCCTCATTGCAAAGATAAGCCTATCGGAAAAATCCATAGGGTGTGATGTTGTAAATCTAATTCTTTCTATTCCCTCAATTTTATTCACCTCATATAACAAATCAACAAAATCATAACCGAACCCTTTTCCGTACGAATTAACATTCTGCCCAAGCAGCATTACCTCTTTTGTGCCGCGCTCAGCAAGCTGTCTAACTTCGCTTAAAATCGATTCTTTTGTCCTCGATATTTCCCTTCCTCTGGTAAAAGGCACAATACAATATGTACAAAAATGGTTGCAGCCGTACATTATATCCACAAAGGCATTGACGCTCTTTGTGTGTGGAAATATATAGTCGGGATTGTCCATCTTTTCTTCAACAAAAACCTGTTTTCTCTCAAAATCATCGGCGATTTCATAAAGCTTGTTTATTGCAGCGGTACCTACAACAAAATCCGATACGGTTTTTAGCTTTTTAAAATTGAACTGAGCCACGCAGCCCATAGAAATAATTTTTGCTTTCTTGTTCTTTGCTCTGATTCTTCCTATCTCGGAATACATTTTACTTTCGGCTTTCTCTCTGACCGCACAGGAATTGACAACAACAATATCGGCCTCCTCAACAGAAGACGGCGAAAACCCCTTTTCTTTCAATATGCAGTGCACCTTCTCCGAGTCCCTTTCGTTCATCTGGCAGCCGTATGTTTTTATAAAAAATTTCAGCGGTTTATTAAT
>JALTDI010000136.1 GCA_027074255.1 Desulfurellales bacterium | reverse complement strand
TGTCTTTTGAACACATTTTCAAGACCCTCATCCAGTATCTTCTCAAACGAAAGTTTCAATCCCTTAATTAGTGTCACAGCAGGCGTATAGCTCCCGCTTCCAGCATCAAGTTCCTTCAATATATCAAAATAATAGTACCTGTTATTCGAATCTTTAATAGCCCTTTTTGCCTTTTCGCTCACACTCAGCAGGGACAATCCCGGCGGCAGCATAAGTGCTTTTTGAGAGCCTGTAATCATTATGTCTATATTCCAAAGGTCTGTTTTGACATCTATTGCTCCGATTGCAGTTATTCCGTCAACAACAAAAACAACCTCAGGATATTTCTCTTTAAGCATTAAACCTATTTCGTCAACAGGATGAAAAACCCCCGTGGATGTCTCCGACGCCTGCATAAAAACAGCTTTGATGTTCTTGTGCTTACTTAGAACCCTATCTATATCATCGACTTTTGCAAAATCGCCGTATTCATATTTTAACTCAACCGGCTCGGCGTTAAAGGATTTCACTATTCCAGACCATCTTTCACCGAACTTCCCGGCAGAGACACATAAAGCTTTATCACCAGCGGATAAGAGGTTCGACACAGACGCCTCCATAGCCCCCGTTCCGCTTGATGTAAATATAACAATATCATTTTTCGTCTGAAACACCTGTTTTGCAAGCTCGCAGGTTTCTTTAAAAATGGACTTAAACTCCTTCGTTCTGTGATGTATGACGGGCAATGCCATATTGAGCATAATGTCTTCGGGAACAGGCGTCGGCCCTGGTGTCATAAGATAATGTTTAATCATTTTCTAAACCTCTACCATTCAACCTTTTCAACATCACCCAAAACCGTAATATGAAATTTATCAAGGTCAATCAAATCAACAATCTCGGCTATATCGTCCAACGTGACGTTTTGGGTTTTTTCTATAATTTTATTCTCATCTACGTAATCACCGTATAAAATTGTGTCCATACCCTGTTTTACCATCAAGGCATAGGAAGATTCCAGCGAAAGCATATAAGAACCTTTAAAGTAAGTTTTTGCCTTATTCAGTTCGTCTTTTGTCAAATAATATTTTTTAAGTTTTTCAAGCTCCGTTTTTACACTGTCAAGGAGCTTCTGCGTATTGTCTTTATAGGTTCCTGCAAAAATGCTGAACATACCTCCCCTTCTAAAAAGTTTTACAGAAGACGAGATATGATAGCATAAAGACTGCTCTTCTCTTATCGTCTGAAACAGCTTGGAGCTCATTGTTCCGCCGAATATATCGTTTAACAGATATGCGGCATATTTTCTTTCGTCATATATGTCAAACATATCACAGCCCATAACTATATTGGACTGCTGTATTTGCCTTTTTATAACATCTGTTCCCTTTTTAAAAGAAAAATCAACATCCTCAGCTGATTGTTCTGCAAAATAATTTTTAAATGAGGTATTTTCACCAATAGAAAAATCTACATTGTCAACATCTCCCACACAGGATAGGGTCAGGTTGTCGGGCATATAGTGTTTCCCCATAAATTTCAGCAAATCCTCGCGGCTGTAGGATTTAATGCCCTCTCTTGTCCCAAGAATAGGTTTTCCAAAATTGCCTTGGACAGCATTTTCCATAAAAATGTCAAAGACAGCCTCTTCGGGGTTATCCTCCGTCATATTTATTTCTTCAATTATAACGCCTTTTTCTTTTTCTAATTCTGCCTCGTCTATCAAAGGGTTTTCAAGCATATCGCTTAACACATCAAAGCCCTCGTTTATAAAATCTTTGAGGACCTTTATATAAAAACAGGTATATTCCTTGGATGTGAAAGCATTTATCACACCACCGAGTCTGTCTATATCCTCGGCTATATCCTTATAGGTTCTGTTTTTTGTGCCTTTAAAAAGCATATGCTCAATAAAGTGAGCAAGTCCGCGTTCTTTATCACCTTCAACGGCACTGCCGGCCGGAACAAAAATTCCGACCGAAATGCTTTTTATATCCTTATTAAGCTTCTTTATTATCATCGAAAGAACCGTCTGCAAGCAGGGCTTTGCGGCTTAGAGAAATTCTTCCCAGATTGTCTATTCCGGTGACCTTAACTTTTATTTTATCGCCGACTTTCAGCTCATCCGATACCTTGGCTATCCTCTGAGTAGATATTTGAGATATATGCAGTAAACCGTCTTTGTTGGGTAGTATCTTGACAAAAGCACCGTAATTTTCAATACGTGCGACAACGCCCTCAAACACATCCCCTTCTTTAACCACCATGGTCAATTCTCTTATCTTCTCAACGGCCTTATCGAGTTCAGAATCAATGCCGCCGTAAATATTTACCGAGCCGTCGGGCGATATGTCTATCTTTACATTGGTCTGCTCAATTATGGATTTTATGGTTTTGCCGTTTGGGCCTATCAAGTCCTTGATTTTATCCGTGTCTATCGTCAGCATTTTAATTTGAGGTGCATATTTTGATAATGAAGTCCTCGGCGAGCTTATTGTCTCAAGCATTTTATCCATAATGAAGAGCCTTGCTTT
>JALTDI010000135.1 GCA_027074255.1 Desulfurellales bacterium | reverse complement strand
TGACGGCTGTTTTTGCACCCTCTATAAATTTGTCAATGTCACCGTCTAAAAAGGATAGAATAAGCAAACCGACGGATGTAAAAACGCTGTATCTGCCTCCGACCTCACTCGGTATATAAAATGTTTTGATACCTTTTTCTTTTGCAAACTTATTCAAAAAACCTTTGTCTGATGTTGTAAATACGAAATGTTTTTCCGCATCGTTTTTAAAAATCGCTTTCATTTTATCGTATATGATAAAAAATTGTGACAGAGTTTCTGTTGTGGAGCCGCTTTTTGATACAATGTGAAATAGGGTTTTTTCCAAATCCAGCGATAAAACGAATTTTAGCCTTTCGGTGTCCAAATTGTCCAGAGCAAAATACTTTTTATCGTTGGAAAAATTGTGATAGATACCGTTTAAGAATTGAAATGAAGCCGTTGCTCCGAGAGCACTTCCTCCTATCCCAACCTGAACGAAATTTTTATATTGGTTCATATCTTTTTTATATAGTTTGATATCGTCCAACAGTCCCTTGACGCATAGACTTCTTATAAAACCGTAACTTGTTTTGTAATCTATTTCGAAGTCATAATCAGCATCGAAGTTAAAATCGATTGTTTCTTCCATTCTTTCTATTTCCGGTATTTTAAACATCACATGTTCCTTATTAATTACAGTTTAAATGTTTTTATATTTGATTCTAACATCTCTATTTCTTTTGAAAGCCTCTCCATTTCCGCTGTTGTATTCTTCGTTGACTCCTTGTTTTCTTCTGAAAAATCGCTTATTTGTTTTGCTTGGGAATCTATTTCTGATATGGAAGATGAAAGGGTCTCAAGCCCTGAAAAAAAGTCGTTAAGCAGGTTATTTGTGCTCATCGTTTCTTCTTGTATTTTGTTTAGTGCGTTTTCCAGCTCCTCGGCTTCTTTTTTATTTTCAAGCGATTGTCTTGATGCATCCTCTATTGAACTTATAAAAAATTCGGATTGTTTATTCATGCTGTCTATCATTTCTGAGATATTTTTAGTTGCATTTTGGGTATTTTCGGCTAATTTTCTAACCTCGTCAGCAACAACGGCAAAACCCCTTCCGGCCTCGCCCGCTCTGGCTGCCTCTATCGCTGCATTTAATGCCAATAAATTTGTTTGCTGGGCTATATCGTCTACTGTTGATATAAGTTTGCCCATGCCCTTTGTTATATCCTTCAAGCCCTTTATTTTAGTTTCAATATCTATGATTTTCTCAGAAAGTGTGTTCATCGAATCTATATTGTTCTCTATTACACTCACATTGTTATTGAATATTTTGTCTGTTTTTTCAAGCTGCGTCTTGATGTGCTCCAAATTATCCATAAATTCGTCGTAAGTGTTTGAGGCATAGTCGATGGCTGTCTGTATCTCATTAAGGGCAAGCGCCGTGTCGTTTGAGGTCTTGTTTACATTGTGCATATCATTGGTTATGCTTTTGGATAGCCCGCCAAGCGTTATTATCAGTTTCGATATTTTTTCTATAATATCCCTGAGAGAATCTACTGATAGATTGAAGGTGTTTGATAATAGACCGATTTCATCCGCGGATAGGAGCATTCTTTTATCTGAAATTTTGACAGATATGTCTTTTTTTTCTATGTTTGCCACTATTTTTGCCATATTTTTCAGCTGTTTGAGAATGGTTATTTTCACTATAAAGAAACTGCTCAAGCCCACTATTAAACCGGCAGCGATGCAGGATATCTTAAAGACTATGTCATATTTAGGAATTACTTTGACAAATAAGGATGAAAAAACGGGGAAAACAATACCCATGACCAAACCGAATAAAAACATTGATACAAATAAAATCCCTGTAAAACTTTTCATGCAGCCTTCCTTATAAAGAGAATTTTTAGCGTCTTTTATACTCTAAATGCCGAGCCGAGCACCTCTTTATTTTTTCTCTCGTACATCTTTATCAATTCTTCCCTTGCAGGTCCTAAGTATTTTCTTGGGTCAAATTCTTTGGGTTTTGTCCATAAAACCTCTCTTACCTTGGCTGTCATAACCAATCTGCCGTCCGAGTCTATATTGATTTTGCATACCGCGCTTTTGGAAGCCTCTCTTAACTGTTCTTCCGGAACTCCTACGGCTCCTTCAAGATTGCCGCCGTATTGATTTATCAGTTTGACATAATCCTGCAAGACGCTCGATGAACCGTGAAGCACTATCGGAAAGCCGGGAATCCTTCTTTCCACCTCTTTTAAAATATCAAACCTCAAAGGCGGCGGCTCTTCTCCTTCTTTAACCTTAAATTTATAAGCGCCGTGTGATGTGCCTATGGCAATAGCGAGAGAATCAACGCCGGTTTTTTTAACAAAATCTTCAACATCATCCGGGTTTGTATATGTGTGGTGTTCGGCTTTGACATCGTCTTCTATTCCTGCCAATACGCCGAGTTCACCCTCAACCGTTACATCATATTTATGCGCATATTCAACGACCTGTTTTGTTATAGCCACGTTTTCATCATAAGAAAGATGACTTCCGTCAATCATAAC
>JALTDI010000134.1 GCA_027074255.1 Desulfurellales bacterium | reverse complement strand
AATTAAGGGACATTGTGAGTAAGCACAACCTTGTTTATATGACTTAATTGCAAGTTTTATGTTAGTCTACGGAGCAATCCATCCCCATTTTTTAAAAATCTCAGCAGCATCCTTAGACATTAAAAAATTATAGAATTTCTTGACAATAGGGCGTTTCTCACCTTTGTAGGTTAAGGATATATCGCAATCCCTATAAATAATATACTTCTTTGACACAGGCACAAAGTCTGCAATGTTTTTGTTGGATACTTGCCATATATTCCATATTAACCAAGCATCTATGGATTTGTCTTTCAGCCATTCACTTTTAGCTTCTGCACTATTTCGGGCATGATATACAATATTTTTTCCAAACGCTTTAACCGTCTCTATGCTCCCTTGTTTTCCAGCCATATCTTCCCAAAGTCCAATCTGACCTGCTCCATCAACGACTAAGATTTTTATGCCCGATTTCAATAGGTCTTCAAAACCCTTGATACGCTTCGGATTTCCCTTCCTGACCAATATTCCGGATGGTCGCAAATACATAGATTTTATTGTTTTTTCATCAATCCTACCCTTCATAGCCCAAACAAAATTCTGCATCATAAACTCCGCTCCGCTGTAAACAATGTCTGCGTTTCTTCTTGCCTTCGGCATCCATTTTTTTGAAGGTCCTTTAATAACAATAACTTTGACGTTGAACTTCCTGCTAAACAGCTTTGCAATTCCATTCATTGCCGGAAAAGGCCCACCTGGCCCATAAACATGTATTTTGCCGCTCTGTTTTGAGTATGAGTTTACGGACAATAACAGCATGAAGACAAACGCAAAAAACAGCACCAAAAATCCGACCTTCTTTTTCATATTACAGCCTCCTTTTTAAAAAATATCATACAACAATATTTCCAATACACAAATCTTTTTTTAAATATTTGACATAACTTTACTTATTTTCCGGCAAGGCCGTAAAATTTAACCGCATTGCCGTATAAAACCCTTGCTGAATCCTCCGCTGAAAGTGTATCGAGAATCAACTTAATATCTTCACAATCGAATTTACGCGGTGCACGTGTCGAGGGCAAATCCGTACCAAACATCAAACAATTAGGGTTTGCTTTATTCAATTCCGAAATTGCGTATGAAACGTCAAAATCCACACGTCCAAATCCCGATGCCTTTACATAAATGCCCTTCTGTGCAAGTTTCAAAAGATTCTTAAAACCGTCTTTTGACAAACCGATATGGTCAATACTTACAGCAGGGAGCAAGATTAGAACATCATGGATTTCATTCAATCTTTTTGAGTCTATATATAATTCCGTATGCCAGCCGGCAAGCTCATAAACACGCTTAGCCATACTTTCCAAGTTGTCTATGCTCTCGGAACCGCCTCGTCTCAAATTAAATCTGATACCGCGAACACCCATTTCGTTTAATCGCATGATTTCTTCGTCTGAAACCGTTTTCGGCAATTGCGTTACGCCTACAAACGCAGAACCGCATCTTTTTAGGGCATCGGATAGATATGTCTGGTCAAATCTCTGGAAGGACCCGGAAACAATTGCACCTCCTGTAAAATCCATCGTTTCGCCGTAGATAGTTTTGCAGTTATTCAAATGTCTTAAATAATCGGAACACCTAAATTCAGCGGGGGCAAACTCGCCATTTCTATCTATTGGGAAGCGATAATCTATAATATGCAGATGCGAATCAAATATCTTCAAACTAAACCTTTCATAGTGCTTTTAAATGGCATTTTACAAACAAACGACAAAGTCGAATAAATAAATATAGTCATGCTACACATATTGCAATCGGGTTTATCAGTTGAGGTTAAATACCTCTTCGCTTTTTTTTGACAAATTCTTTCCATTTTTTTAAGTTTTCTCGGCCGTATTGATTGTTGTACACATTCAGCATCTCCTCATAAGGAAAATCGGCATATTCCCCTCTGTAATTTACATATTCAAACGTAAGCATGCCGTTTCTATCGTAGGGCTCAAGCAAGGCATCATGCCTGCCGTCGAATTCCGTTGTTTTATAGCCAAACCTATCGCACATTTCTTTATTGAACGTGGGTGCCGCTTTTACCCACCTGCTCTCCGTAAATATAGCACAATATCCGTGATAAAGAAACGCATCATCAAAAAACTCCGACAGCTTTTCGGGCGCTCTGTAATTTTTAATATCCACAAATATCAATTTGGCCGGTATTTTAACGGCTCTGAGCAGTGCAGCAAATAAAATCGCCTTTTGAACACAAAATCCTTCACCTTTCGTCAATATCCTGCTTGCTATATAATTTTCTTTTTTATCAAACTCCGTATAGGGGTTGTAAATAATTTTATCCCTGACAAAATAAAACAGAGAAATTGCAAATTCAACCTCATCCTTGCTGTTTTTTACAACTTCATTTGCCGTATCCGCTATTATGGGATTATCTACATCAAGAAAATAACTCCCGCTTAAAAATTCATTCATCGTCACGACTCCAAAAATTTTAAACGCCGTCGTCGGCTCTATGAATCAAACGAAACACTCT
>JALTDI010000133.1 GCA_027074255.1 Desulfurellales bacterium | reverse complement strand
AAATTTGTATATTTTAAGCTCGTATTTTCTACGGCTTTTATTTCTATGTTTGTTACAAATGATATAGCTCTTTTAATGATGGTGCCTTTGACACTTGTTATGGATATCAAACATAAAGACATTATTGTCATATTTGAGGCAATTGCGGCAAATGCGGGTAGTGCATTGCTGCCCAGCGGCAATCCGCAAAATATGTTTATCTATTGGTTTTATAATCTTAAATTAAGTGATTTTGTGGGACATATTTATTATTTCAGCCTTATTTCCATGCTGATACTGTTCCTTTTTTTACTTTTTATCAAACCCTCGTCTTCCAGCGAGATAAAAACAAAGTCCGTGGAGGGACATTATGCAGCATATATGGCGCTGCTCGTTGTTATGCTCGGTGTGGTCTTAAAATTAATTCCGATA
The DNA here is from genome assembly GCA_027074255.1 of Desulfurellales bacterium. GTDB lineage: Bacteria > Campylobacterota_A > Desulfurellia > Desulfurellales > Hippeaceae > S144-51. The sequence goes on along the minus strand of JALTDI010000133.1, from coordinate 8,007 downwards.
TATTTTGGTGCATTCGTTTTGTTGTATGTGGTCATTTTTGATAGAAAATCATTGAAGGTCGATTATTTTCTGCTCGGCATATTCTTTATGTTTTTCGGATTTACGGATAATCTGCAGCATTTGATACACATTTTTGTTCACACGAAAGAAGGCGTATTTATTAGTTCTGCGATTATAAGCCAGTTCATAAGCAATGTTCCGGCAGCCCTGCTCATCTCCGATTTTACCGATAAATGGCAGTCGCTTTTATGGGGTGTCAGCGTCGGAGGATACGGCAACCTTATCGGTTCTCTGGCAAACCTGATAGCATATAGGATATATGTTACAAAAGTAAAAGACTCCAATACATTTCTTTTTAAATTTATTGCCGTTGGATATGTATTTTTCTTTTTTATGTTTGCTGTTTACCTGTTTATCCTCAAAACATAAAGCTTTTTAATGTGATTTCGCTTTGCATCAAAGTTCAAAGCCTCTTTCCGTATGTACGGCTATGTCCAAACCCTTGACTTCATCTTCTTCGTTAACCCTTAGCCCGTTTGTAATAAAAGATGTGATTTTTACGGATATAAATGTCCCGAAAGCCACAAACAGGATAGTCGCACACACTCCTATCAATTGTACAAATATTTGATGACTGCCGCCGTAGAGAATGCCTTTGGCGAAATTAACCTTAGGGTCTGCAAAGATGCCTATCGCAATCATACCCCAGATACCGTTTAAGCCGTGCACGCCGAACACATCCAAGGAGTCGTCGTATCCTATTTTATATTTTAGATGACCTGTGGCAAACCAGCTGATCATACCTGCAAAAAAACCGATAACTACGGCGCCTATGTTGTTCACAAATCCTGCGGCAGGCGTAATGGCCACAAGACCTGCAACAGCGCCCGATGCAAAACCCAGCATTGTCGGGTGTTTACGCACTGACCAGTCAAGCATCATCCAGCTGATAGCTCCCATAGCTCCGGCGGTATTTGTTACCAAAAAGGCGTTTGAAGCGAGTGCGTTTGAGGCTATCGCACTGCCGGCATTGAAACCGAACCATCCAAACCACAAAAGGGCGGCACCCGCAACTGTTAATGCGATAGAGGATGGCGGCATAGCTGTTTTTCCAAATCCTCTTCTTACACCTATCATTAAGGCGAATACCAAGCCCGATATGCCCGAGCAGGTTTCAACAACCAAACCGCCTGCAAAGTCGGCTATGCCCATTTTTGTAAGCCATCCGCCTCCCCATACCCAATGAGCAAGCGGGACATACACTATTGTTGACCATATAACGGTAAATACAACCCAGGATGAGAATTTTACACGTTCAACGATTGAGCCGCTTATTAATGCCGTCGTTATTGCCGCAAATGTAAGCTGGAATGCGGCAAAAGCCATTACGGATACATGAGTGCCGGTAAATACGCTGTTGATATTTCTTCCCATAAATAGATATTTAAAATTGCCTATTAAGCCTCCGGTATCTGCGCCGAATGTTAAACTGTATTGAAAAACAATCCACAATACGCTGACGATGCCGTAGGTTACAAGAGACATACCCATAGAATTCAGTATGTTTTTGCTGCGTGACATACCACCGTAGAAGAGTGCGAGTCCCGCCGGTGTCATCATCATAACCAAGGCGGCAGAAACAAGCAGCCATGCCGTATCACCGCTGTCTATGACACCGTTTGCCGCAAATGCCGACATCGGTAAAAAGACTAAAATCATTAAAATTAAGATAGAGAGACGTTTCATTGTTCAACCCCCGCCAAATTTTTCATATTCTTAGCATACGGCATTCCTTTATTGTTAGAATAATGAAATTAAAATATGATAAAGGAATAAAAGGGTTTTTTATCAACATTATTGTATAAATGTTGACAAATTTGTGGTTAGATATTTTATACGAATAGGTTTATTGCTGGGGGTTCAATATTCAAATGCTGGGCCAATAAAAGCGTTATTTGTGTATATAGCCTAAATTTTTTTTGTTCAAGATCCAGCTTTCTTTCCCGTATCTTTTTTAAATCTTGTTTGTATAAATTTTTCATAGCGCTGTTTTTAGATGATGTAAGCAGCATTTTTATACTTAATTCATCCGATGAGTATTTTTTTAGCTGTGTGTCTATTTTACTGCCCAAAGAGGCTTTTATTCTTTCGTTTTTATCTTTTTTCGGGCAGTAGGTCTCCACAGACGAGCGTCCGCTTGTGGCCGATAGATAGTCGCCCTCTTTGTTGAGATTGAGCGTAATTTTTTTTGATATAACATAGCATCCCTGCTTTGCGGCCTTTTCTTCAAAGCGCTGTATATTGCTAGATTCGTGTGACGAGACCCTGCCGATGGACGTTGACGCACTTGCAGGGGCACTCGAGCCCCATTCACCCGGATCCAGCTTATAATATAATATGGGGTTTAAAGATTTTACAGATAGCACTCATCCCCCTTTATCCTACCTTAGCGCCTGGTTTCACATCCTCATTTGTAGTTAAAAGACCAAGACCGTTTCCGTCTTTGGCGGCAAGCAGCATTCCGTTCGACTCAATACCCATAAGCTTTGCCGGTTTCAAATTCGCAACCACAATAATTGTTTTTCCAATTAGTGCATCGGGGCTGTAATGTTCCTTTAAACCGGCAACAAGAGTTCTCGGATTATCTTCTCCTATATCTATTGTTAATTTAATCAATTTTTTGGATTTTTCAATACTTTTTGCATCTAAAATTTTAGCAGCCCTAAGGTCTATCTTAAAAAACTCATCTATACTGATTTTATCGGCTTTTTCTTTGACTTTTTCGTCTTTGTTTTCTGATTTTATGTTATCTATTCTTGTAAAAATGACATCCTGTTTGTTGATTTTTAAAGATGTAAATCCGTTAAAATCAAGGAAGAATTCATAATGGTACTCTCTAATCGGCTTATCAAAACCGAGCTGACCCCATATCTTATCGGCCGTATCAGGCATAAACGGTGATATTATGCCCGCTATAAATTTAATGGCATTTATAAGATTATAAAGGACGTTCTGCAATTCATCCGTTTCGTTCGCCTTTTTTAGACCCCAGGGTTCTTTTTGAGTAATGTATTTATTACTGAAACGGATAAATTCAAAGATATTAGACAAAGCCTCGTCGAATCTGAAAATCTCTATGTCTTTTTTTACTTTGTCAAATGTTTCTTTTGCCTTTGCGCTCATAGAATCATCCGTTCGAGTTTCGGGCTTTTTCACCATCCCGTCTGAATATTTTTCAACCATCGTTAGGCTTCTGTTGACAAGATTACCCAGATCATTCACAAGTTCTGCATTGATGCGCTCTATCAGTTCTTTTTCGGAGAAATCGCCGTCAAGCCCGAAGGGTACGTTTCTTAAAAGAAAATATCTGTATGCATCGCGCGGGTATTTTTCAATCATTTCGTTAGGGTCAACAACGTTTCCGAGAGATTTGCTCATCTTTTTGCCATCGACAGTCCACCATCCGTGGGCTACAACGTGTTTGGGCAGCTCCACATCCAAAGCCATTAAAAAAGCAGGCCAGTAAACGGCGTGAAAGCGCAGAATATCTTTGCCCACAAAATGCACGTCAGCAGGCCAGGTGGATGAAAATTCTTCTTTGTTTTCCGCATATCCAATTGCGCTGATGTAGTTGAGCAGTGCATCGAACCATACGTAGATGACATGTTTGTCGTCAAAAGGCACGGGAACACCCCAGTCGAACGATGTCCTTGTTATGCTTAAATCCTTTAATCCGCTCTTTACGAAGCTGGTTATTTCATTGTAACGGGTTTTGGGCATGACAAAATCAGGATTTTCTTCGTAGAATTTTAAAAGCTTATCTTGATAGGCGGACAGTTTGAAAAAATAGCTTTCTTCTTTGACTTTATCCACCTTCCTGCCGCATGCGGGACACAGTCTGTCTTTGCCTATATCCAATTCGGAATAATAGCTTTCGCACGGTATGCAGTACCATCCCTCATATTCATCTTTGTATATGTCGCCTTTGTCATAGAGTTTTTGAAATGCTTCCTGTACGCATTTTATATGATAATCGTCGGTCGTTCTTACAAAGAAATTATTAGTTATGTCGAGTCTTTTCCATAAGCCTTTAAAATTCTCAACGACTTTATCGGCAAGCTGTTTGGGAGATATGCCCCTTTCTTTTGATGTCTTCTGTATTTTTTGACCGTGTTCGTCCGTACCCGTTAAAAAAAACACCTCATCACCCAAAAATCTTCTATAGCGCGCGAGTGTATCGGCGGCTATTGTTGTATACGAATGACCGATGTGAGGTATATCGTTCACATAATATATGGGCGTGGTTATATAATATTTACTCTTCTTGAAATTGTTCATGCTCATCTCCTTTATCTTTATTTTCTTTTATCATTTTAATATCGGCAACATCTACCTCTATCATCAGATTGTCGCTGTTGCGCAAAATAACCGTTTTTTTAATCGGGTTTACATATACAACCTTTCCCTCCACATCACCGGCCTTTGCAAATGAATCGAGTTTGGGTGCGACCTTCATAAATTCTTCATACATACCTTCCTCATACCACAAGCAGCACATCAGCCTTCCGCAGGCACCGGATATCTTTTTAACGTTTATGTTCAGGTTCTGATCTTTTGCCATCTTTACGGATACGGGATTAAATGCTCTTAAAAATCTGGCGCAGCATAGAACATCTCCGCACAAACCGAGACCCCCCACAATTCTCGCCTCATCTCTAACGCCAATCTGGCGCATCTCTATGCGTGTTTTAAATAATGATGCAAGCTTCTTAACCAAGTTTCTAAAATCCACCCTTCCTGGTGCGACAAAATAAAATACTATTTTACTCCTATCAAGCATATATTCAACCTTAACGAGCTTCATATTCAGCTCGAAGGCTTTTATCTCATCTTTGCATATGCCGAAAGCTTTTTTGGAAAGTTCTGAGTTTTCTTCAAATGTTTTCAAATCTTCTTTGGTGGCTTTTCTTAATATAAAGCGCAGGTCGTCTGTAACATCTTTCATTGTTTTTAATGCCATCACCTTGCCTATATTTAAACCTCTTTCATATTCCGCCACTACCCTGTCTTTAATTTTCAAATCCATATCTACGTAGAAAAACGGATAGAGCTGGCCGGCATTGCTAAATTCCACAAAGGCTACATTCATAATTATACACTCCCAAACAGCCTGAAAAACAGAGTAAATAAAAATAATTTACGATTCAGGTTAAATTGTTTTAATTTTATAATTTCTTTATTTATGATGAGAGATTTTTTAAACTCGGAGGAAGAAAGCTCTTTTGAAGTTCCCTCTAACAGCGATACAATCTCATCTTTTGCATAATCCTGCATTTTCAGGGCTTTGATAATCAAGGCGTTTATGTTGTTGTTTTTTATGGCATCTGCAAGTTCTTTGTCAAACGCCGAGACGTGTTTTCTTTTTATCAATTGCGCCCTTGATTTGACCGTATCGAGAAGGCTGTCGTTTTTGTATAATACAAAGTAGTTAGAATCAGACGGTTCCTCCAATAACTTCAATAGTGCGTTTTGGGCGTCAAAGCCTATCTCTCCGAATACGAAAGCGCATTTATGATTCGATGAAAGAGCGCTTTCTTCCTTAATATTGCGTACGTCGGCTATTTTTAGGTTTTTATATACAAAAATATTGTTCTTTTCTATGCCAAGTTCAGCGCAAAAATCCAAGGCATCATCGAAAGAAGCGCCCTCCATAACAAACACGCTAAATCTATTTAAATTTTGTTCCATATCTTTAATATGTCCTCAAAAACCCTATCAGCGGGTCGTTCACCGTCTATTATATAGACATTTTTATAATGTTTTGCAATATATTCATATCCTTTTTTTACTCTATCGAAAAAACTTTTTCCCTTAGATTCAATGACATCCATCTTTTCTATTCTGTTTTTTATTGTGCTTGTGTCGATGTCCATTACAAACGTAATGTCAGGAACAATGTTGTTCGCTGAAAAAAGGCTTGCCCGCTCTATAAAATCCAAATCCAAACCCTCTCCGAAAGCTTGATAGGCTATCGTTGAGAACAGGCTTCTGTCGCTTATGACATAGCTTGTTTTGAGCAGCTTACTTACCTTTTCAATATGCAGAACCCTATCGGCCAGAAACATAAAAGTTCTTGCCTTGGACGGCAAATCGACATTTAAAAGCAGATTGCGTATAGCCTTGCCCTCTTTTGTGCCTCCCGGTTCCTTTGTCAAAAAAACATCATATCCTTCATTCTTTAAAAAATTACTGAGCATTTTGGCCTGAGTGCTTTTGCCCGCTGCATCGATACCCTCGAAAGCAATATATTTAAAATAATCCGTTGTTTTTTTTCGGTGCATAAATGCTCTTTCCTATTATTTTGACAACATCGCTCCAGCCCGAATTGCCGTCTGTCTCTGCGCTCATAACAGGCTGCATTTTTGAATCGAGCACATCTATCAAATTAAATAAAACAGCCTCTTTCGTTTTGGGTTTTTTGGGTGAGCCGTATTCGTACTCTCCGTGATGGCTTAAAATGCAATGCAAAAGGTTGATTTCCTTTTCCTCGGGAAGCATATTCAGTTCTTTGAGTTTGTTTTGGACGATTGTATAACTCATCGTTATGTGTCCAACCAGCTTGCCTTTTGTTGTGTAGTTGAATGTAGTTGGGTCCAACTCGTAAACTTTCCCTATGTCGTGACAGAGAGCGCAGGTAAGCAGCATATCTTTGTCAATATCTTTATAGTATTCGCCGATTTCCTTGGATAATTTGGCCACAGAAAGCGTGTGCTCCAAGAGTCCTCCGACATAAGCATGATGCATAACCTTAGCTGCCGGAGCAAGGCAAAATTTTGCCAAAAACCCTTTATCTTCAAAGATGCTCGTTAATAGTTTTTTTAAAGCCTGATTGCCGACGCCGTTTATGAGCATAAACAATTCTTTTTCCATAGTTTGGATGTTTTTTCTCGAAGACGGCAAGAACTGCGATGCGTCGACGGTGTTTTCGTCTATTTTTTCAATGTTTTTTATGATTATCTGCCAATTATCGTTGTAATAATTGCTCTCACCCTCAACCCTGACAAAATCGCCCTCATCAAAGCGCTCTTTTAGATAAATGAGGTTGTTCCATATTTTGGCGTCTATCGTTCCGCTTTTGTCTTTCAGCTTCAAACCGACATAGTCGTCGCCGTTTCTTGCTTTCAAAATATGTTTTTCAGAAACCAGGAATATCTCTTTATCTATTCTTTGTATTTTTTTCTCTTTAATCCTTTTTACACATTCGTACATACAAGTCCCCCGTTTTTTTAATAGCAATAAAGATATAACAATAACGACCGCTTTTCAAGGATTAAAGAATAATTTGTGTGCATGGGTGTTAATATTCGTCGCTTTCCCACATGGAGGGCTCAAACCTAACAACCCTATTTCTGCCTGTTGTTTTTGCTTTATACATAGCAACATCGCTGTATTTAATACACTGCCAGAGGTTCTCAGAATCAGCAGGGAATATGGCATAGCCAATGCTTATAGTCTTTTTTATTGAGTTGCCGGATGTAAAAATTTCGGAGGATTCAACGTTTTTTCTGATTCTTTCGGCTATTTCCTGTGTTAGTTTTTCATCCGTATCCTGCAGCATGATGAGGAACTCCTCACCGCCGAATCTTACGGCAATATCAGCCTCTCTGATTGTTTTAACTATTGCATCCACTACCATCTTTAAAACCTTATCACCTACGTTGTGGCCGTAAACGTCGTTTACCTGTTTGAAAAAATCTATATCGCACATCAAAATGCCGGCTTTGGCGTTCCTTCTTTTAACAGACGCCGAAAAAGTGGGTGCAAATTCGTCCAAAAAACGCCTGTTGTACAAACCGGTAAGCGGATCTTTTAATGTTGATTCTTTCAACTGGTCAAGCAGCCTTTTTGCTTCAATAACCGGGCTTGCTTCCGTTAAAAAACGTTTTGCCTCTTTGATTTTTCTTTTTATGCCGGCATAATCCGTATTTTTATCAAAAATAATCTGAA
>JALTDI010000132.1 GCA_027074255.1 Desulfurellales bacterium | reverse complement strand
TTGTTAATATATAAATTTCAGTTGTAAATACACACACCTCACAAAACTTGCGGATCTTCTCCGATTAAGGAGAGGCAAGGGGTGGTGGAAAAATCCTAAGGAGGTTTTATGGCTCACATTACAATGAAAGAGCTGCTCGAAGCGGGTGTTCATTTCGGACATCAGACAAAACGCTGGAATCCTAAGATGAAACCGTTCATCTTTGCGGCGAGGAAGGATATTCACATCATTGATTTGCAGAAAACCATTAACTATTTTGAGAAATCCTATGATTTCGTGGAGGATTTGGCTTCTCAAAACAAAACTATGCTGTTTGTATGTACAAAGAAACAGGGCAAGGAAGAAATTAAAGATGCGGCTATTTCTTGTTCCATGCCTTACATTAACGAAAAATGGCTCGGCGGCTTGCTGACCAACTTCCAAACGATTAGAAAAAGCATAGATAACTTAAAAAAACTCGAAGAAATGGAAGAAACAGGCGAAATAAACAACTACACGAAAAAAGAACAGAAAATATTTAGAAAAAAGAAAGATAAGATGGTCAAGTATGTGGGCGGCATAAAGGATATGGAGAGTCTTCCCGATGCCATGCTCATAATAGACGTAAAAAAAGAAGAATTGGCCGTAAAAGAAGCCAATAAACTCGGCATACCTATTATTGCACTCGTTGATACGAATTGTGACCCCGACCCGATAGACTGGATTATTCCGGGCAACGACGATGCCATCAGGTCTATCAAGCTTGTTGCTACAAAAATGTCAGAGGCTATCAGAAACGGAAGAGACAGGTATGAAAAAGAGCTTTCCGCAAAAGAGGAAGCAGAAGAATTTGAAAAGGGAAGGGAAGAAAAAATAGAAGCCGAACAGGAGGAAAAATAATGGCCGACATAACAGCTCAGATGGTTAAAGAACTAAGAGATAAAACAGGCGCAGGTATGATGGCCTGCAAAAAAGCCTTAAAAGAAACAAATGGAGATATGGACAAGGCAATAGATAAATTAAGGGAAATGGGACTTGCAAGCGCAAAAAAGAAAGCATCCAGAGATGCAAAAGACGGAAAAGTGGTGAGCTATATACATGCAGGCGGCAAAATAGGAGTTCTCGTAGAGATAAACTGCGAAACGGATTTTGTTGCCAATACGGATGATTTCAATAATCTCTGTAAGGATGTGGCCATGCAGATAGCGGCAAGTGAACCTGTATATGTTTCAAAAGAAGAGGTCCCACAAGATGTGATTGATAAAGAAAAAGAGATACAGAAAGAACAGCTCAGGCAGCAGGGTAAGCCCGAAAACATGCTCGACAAAATAGCAGAAGGCAAAATCAACAAATATTTTGAAGAGGTCTGTCTGCTTGAACAGCCGTTTATTAAAGACGGAAGTTTAAAGATAAAAAACCTTCTTGAAAATGCAATTGCAAAACTCGGAGAGAATATAGTTATCAAGAGATTTGCAAGATTCAAAATAGGAGAAGAATAGTTTGAAAAAGCCGATTTTCTCAAGAATTTTACTGAAATTAAGCGGTGAGGCCCTGATGGGGTCTCTTGCTTACGGCATCTCAGAAGAAACTATCAGTTCAATCTCGTCTCAGATTAAAGACGTCATGGAGCTCGGGGTTGAGGTAGCCGTTGTAATAGGCGGCGGGAATATATTCAGAGGAGTTAAAGGTGCATCTATGGGAATGGACAGAGCAAGTGCCGATTATATGGGAATGCTTGCAACGGTTATCAACGGACTTGCACTCCAAGACGCTCTGGAAAAGATAGACATCCAGACAAGGGTGCTGAGTGCAATTGATATGAGGGAAATATCCGAACCCTATATTAGAAGAAGGGCTCTTAGGCATCTTGAAAAAGGCAGAGCTGTCATATTTGTTGCCGGAACTGGAAATCCGTATTTTACGACGGATACAGCCGCTTCTCTGCGTGCCATGGAGATAGGCGCCGAGGTTATACTCAAAGCCACTAAGGTTGACGGTGTTTACGATAAAGATCCGGAGATTCACGACAATGCAAAAAGGATATACTCCATAAAATACATAGAGGTGCTGGATAAAAATCTGAGGGTGATGGATTCAACGGCCATATCTTTATGTATGGAAAATGAGATGCCGATAATAATCTTTAATATAAGAAACAAGGGCGATTTAAAAAGAATAGTCCTTGGCGAAAGGGTAGGAACCATAGTAAAATAGTTTATGGATGAATGAGGAGGAACTATGGACAGTATTGTGGATGATTACAAAAAAGCAGCTCAAAAAACTATAATGTCATATAAAAGGTATTTAACCACCGTAAAAACGGGAAGAGCGCATACGGCTATATTTGAAAATATAAACGTGGAGAGTTACGGTCAATCTATGCCGATAAAGCAGCTTGCAACCATATCAACCCCCGATGCCTCAACGGTAATCATCCAGCCGTGGGACGTCTCAATTATAAAAAATATAGAAAAATCCATAATGAAGGCCAATATAGGCTTTACTCCGCAAAACGACGGCAAATCAATAAAGATAAATATCCCTCCCATGACGGAAGAGGACAGAAAGCATATAATAAAATTATTAAAGCAGGAGGGCGAAAAATATAAAGTGGCATTGAGAAACGCGAGAAAGAAATCAAACAAAACAATTAAGGATATGGAAAAAGAAAAAATAATATCCGAAGACGAATCAAAGAAACTTGAAAAAGAGATTCAAAAAAGTTTGGATGAAGACTATAAAAGGATTGACGAACTAACAAAGTCAAAAGAAAAAGAGATAAACACTATTTGATGGTGTCTGCTGTACTACCACTGCACATAGCTGTCATTATGGACGGAAACGGCAGATGGGCTTTGTCGCTAGGAAAAAAAAGGACATACGGCCATTACATAGGTTCAAAGGTTGTGGACGATATAACCAAAGAAAGCGTAAATTTAAAGATTAAATATCTGACACTCTATGCCTTTTCTACGGAAAATTGGAAACGCCCCAAAACAGAGATAAAATTCCTAATCAGCTTGCTTCACACACAAATAACAAAAAAAGAAAACCTATTTAAGGAAAATAACGTCAGATTCAATGTTATAGGAGACATCTCCGTATTCCCGCAAAGAACCCGTGATATGCTCGAAAACACAATAGAAAAAACAAAAAACAACAAGGCTCTAACCCTTACACTTGCGCTTAACTACGGTTCTAAACTGGAAATAACCGCCGCTTGTAAAAAAATTGCGCATGATACTGAATCCGGCAGACTGCAAGCCTGCGATATCTCCGAAAATACAATAGAAAAATATCTGTTTACGAAAGATATGCCCGATGTGGATTTGCTGATAAGAACAGGAGGGGAAAAAAGAATAAGCAACTTTTTATTGTGGCAATCCTCATATGCCGAGTTGATATTTTTTGATAAATATTGGCCTGAATTTACAAAAGAAGATTTGAGAGATGCGGTTCATGAATTTCAGCACAGAAAAAGGCGTTTCGGCGGCCTATGATTAAACGCATTGCCTCCGCTGTCATACTCATTCCGATAGTTGTATGGCTGGTCATATTCGCAAAATCGGACTATTTCGGTATAGCCGTTTTGTTTATAAGCCTTTTAGCGTATGTTGAGTGGCTCAATATGGATTCAGCCGTGTTTGATTTAACCAAATCACTTTACTTCGCACTTGCGGCTTTGTTTGTTTTCACGCTTATTTTTTATACCCCTTTTGCAGCGGAAGCTCTGTTCTTTGTATTTATTGCAAATATGATAATTAGCTTTAAATCGCTTGAAAAAAATGCTCTTTTATCTAATTACTATTTTTTGGGCGGAATCATTTATGTATCTCTATACTCTTTTTCATATTTTTTAATCGGTAAGGATAACGGAAGATTGATTTTAATGCTTCTTTTTATAGCCATTTGGGCTGGAGACAGCTTTGCATATTTTTGCGGCAGGGCTTTCGGCAAACACAAACTTGCAAAAAAAATAAGCCCGAAAAAAACCGTTGAGGGAGCCGTATGCGGCATTATACTGGGAAGCGTTTTCGGGGCAATATTCGCTTATATCGTAGGATTTCCGATTAAAAATGGGCTAATTATAGCTTTTTTGGCAAATATAGCCGGAATATTCGGTGACCTCGCAGAATCGGTTATAAAAAGGGCTTTTAACAAAAAAGACTCATCAAACCTAATACCCGGCCACGGCGGAATACTGGACAGGCTTGATAGTATTGCATTTGCCGTATTCTTCGTATATATACTTATCCTATGGAAAATATTGTAGTTTTAGGCTCAACGGGCTCGATAGGAAAAAGCTCGCTTGATATACTATCGCGCACAAACAGGTATAAACTTATCGGCATAAGTTTCAATAAAAACATAAAAGAAGCTCTGAAGCAGATTGAGAAATTTTCGCCCAAATATGTCTGTGCCGGTGAAGATGCGGATATTTCAAATCTCAAAGCAAAATACAAAAATATTGTATTCCTTAAAGGAAAACAGGGTTTGATAGAGCTGTCCTCCATAGAGGAAGCCGATATTTATATAAACGCACTTGTAGGCACTTACGGCCTCATACCAAGCCATACCATACTTAAAAACAAAAAAAAGCTGGCATTGGCAAATAAGGAAAGCCTTGTTGTGGCAGGAAAAGTCATAAAAGATGCGGCGGATGAAAACAATTTGGAAATAATACCTATTGACTCGGAGCATTCGGCTATTTATCAATGTTTGGAAAATAGGGACAAAAAACTCGTTAGTTCCATAATATTGACAGCTTCCGGCGGACCGTTTTTGAACAGGAAAACATTTGACAACATCAAAGCAAAAGACGCTTTAAAACATCCGACATGGTCAATGGGCAAAAAAGTTACAATAGATTCTTCAACCATGATGAACAAGGGGTTTGAAATAATTGAAGCAAGATGGCTTTTCGATATACCCTATGAAAAAATAAAGGTGATTATTCATAAGGAAAGTATCATCCACTCCGCTGTGGAATTTGTGGACGGCTCCATCATAGCTCAGCTGGCTGCCCACGACATGAGAATACCCATATCGTATGCCCTGACAAAGCCCAAAAGAATGGAGCTGGAGTTTAAAATAGATTTATCCCAAATAGGTACTCTTCATTTCGAGAAACCGGATTTTAAGAGATTTCCTACACTTGAGCTTGCTTATACATCCCTAAAAGATGAGAATAAGAATCTCGGGCTTGTGCTCAATGCAACAGACGAGATTGCCGTTGAGTATTTTCTAAAAAATAAAATAGAATTCAGCGACATTTTCATTATACTTGAACAGGCATTTGTCAAGTTTGAGGACGATTTGAGCAGCAATATATTTGAAATAGACAAAGAAACGGAACGTATAAAAAAAGAAATTGTGCATTTAATAGAAAAAGATTTTATCGGAGGATAGATTATTATGGGTTGGCTTTACGGAATAGTTGGACTTGTAGCAATGATAATTATACACGAATTCGGTCATTTTATAGCGGCAAGAGCTGTCGGTGTGGTGGTTACGAGATTTTCGGTTGGATTCGGCCCCATTCTGCTTAGGTATAAACCGAAGGTTACTGAATATGCTCTTTCTTTGATTCCTCTTGGTGGCTACGTTAAGATGAAGGGTGAAGAAATAGACGAAAGGGACGCTCAGGATACGGAGGGGGCTTTTTTTGCTCAGCCAGTTTGGAAAAGAATGATAATAGTTTTTTCAGGTCCTTTTTTTAATATTGCATCAGCCGTACTCTTTTTTGCTATAGCCTATTCGATAGGCGTTCCTACTCTTTCTCCGCAAATCGGAAAAATTCAGCCAAACTCACCTGCCTACTCAGCCGGAATAAAGCAAAAAGATATTATAACGGCTATAAACGGTAAAAAAATATCAACCTGGGAAAATTTATCCAAAATTATAAAGATGTATCCCGGGAAAACCGTAAATCTTACAATAAAAAGAAACAGCAAAATTATAGTCCTAAAAGCCGTACCCAAGCCGGAAGAGATAAAGACCGTTCTCGGGTATAAAAGACGCGTAGGTTTACTCGGCATAATGCCGAGCGGCTCTATGACTAAAATTCGATACAACCCTATAAAAGGCATAGAAATGGGCGTAAGCAAAACCATATATATCACAAAAATTACACTTCTTGGACTTGTGCGCCTGCTTGAAAGAGCAATACCCTCAAGCAGTGTCGGCGGTCCTATAATGATTGTGGATATTGCTTCAAAAGCCGCTCAAAGCGGATTGGCGGCATTTTTAATGTTTGCTGCAATTATAAGCATAAACCTCGGCATATTGAACCTCCTGCCCATACCCGTATTGGACGGCGGACACTTAATGTTTTTTACAATCGAGGCAATAAGAAGAAAACCGGTCAGCGAAAAGGTGCAGGAGAATTTTCAAAAAGTCGGTATCGCTCTTTTGCTTGCATTGATGCTGTTTGCCTTTATGAATGACTTCAAAAGGTACGGTGTAACAAAATACATAACAAATCACATAGAGCATATAGAAAAAAGATGAGCTGGATTAAAAGAAAAAAGACAAAACAGATAAGCATAGGAAGCATAAAAATTGGCGGAGATGCACAAATAGCGGTTCAATCCATGACAAACACCGATACTAAGGATGTAAACTCAACCCTTGCTCAAATAGAAAGACTGTATAAAAAAGGGTGCGAGATAGTAAGATGCGCCGTTATCGACAAAGAAGCGGCTAAGGCTTTAAAGACAATAAAAAAGAATAGCCCAATACCTATAATAGCCGATATTCACTTTGATTATAAGCTTGCCATAGCCTCAATAGAAGCAGGGGTTGATTGTGTCAGAATAAACCCGGGAAATATAGGAGCATTCTATAAAACAAAAGAGATTTTAAAATCTGCAAAAGAACATAAAATACCCATAAGAATAGGCGTGAACAGCGGCTCATTGGAAAAAAAGTTGATAGAAAAATATAACGGACCCACCTCAGAAGCCCTCGTGGAAAGCGCATATAATTGGATAAAACTTATTGAGGATTTCGGGTTTTTCAATATGAAAATCTCAATAAAATCATCAGACCCGAAAACTACAATTCTCTGCAACGAAAAGATATCTAAACTGACAGATTACCCATTGCACCTCGGTGTTACGGAAGCCGGTTCTTCAATGGAGGGAATCGTAAAGTCAACAAGCGCTCTAAGCGTGCTGTTAAGAAAAGGAATAGGAGATACGATAAGAATATCTTTAAGCGAACCTCCGGAAAACGAAATAGATGTATGTTATGAACTTTTGAATTCTCTTCACCTAAGAAAAAAACATTCAATAGATTTTGTTTCCTGCCCTACATGTGGTAGAATAGAAATAGATTTAATAGCTTTGGCGGATGAGGTAAAAAAACGACTCTCGGGTATAGACAAACCCATAAAAGTGGCTATTATGGGCTGTGTGGTTAACGCTCTCGGAGAATCAAGGGAGGCCGATTTGGCCATAGCAGGGGGCAGACATTTCGGACTTATCATAAAGAGGGGAAAGATTTTAAAAAAGGTTAAAGAAGACAGGTTGATAGACGAATTTGTGGAAGTAGTAAATGAATTTTTACAAGAAGAAAGTTAATTTAATAACACTATTTATATCCGCTGTTATACTGTCAATAGCCATATTGACAGCTTTGGGCACTCATGCAGGAACAAAAAATAAAATAACTCCCGCCAAGCAGGTTTTTACAGATTATTATTATACCCTTTCATTTATAGATCTCTACAAAGGAGATTTGAACACGGCTATATTCAACTATAAAAGGGTTCTTCCCTACTTAGAAAGCCCCAGGATATACGCCGAGTATCTCGATATGCTGCTATATGCAAAAAAGTTAGATCAAGCAGAGCATTTTTTGAATAAAGCCATAAAGCTCTTCCCCGATTATAAAACTTTTTACCGCAGTATGCTCGACATAATGATAGTAAAGCGGCAGGATGAAAAGGCTGTGCATTTTATAGAAAAAAATAAAAGGATATTCGGTGAGGGATTTGATACATACGAAAAACTTGCTATTTTATATATGAAAAACGCCCGCTACGGAAAAGCCGTCACATATTTTAAAAAAGCGCTGCACTATAAAAAAAACTATCAGGCCCTTTATTTTCTTGCCCAGTGCTACAACTTCCTAAATCAAACCGATAATGCAATCAAATATGCCTCCGAATCCGTTAAGATGAACGGACACTCCTTGGAAATTAAGATGTTTTTGGGCAGTTTATACGAGAAAGTAAAAAAATACGATAAAGCCATAGAATTGTATAAAACAATGAATCTGCGCAGGGATATGAAGTATGCAGCAATAGGGAACGATTACTACCTTGCGGGCAATATCAAAAAAGCCTTTACCTATTTTAACAAAGCATATAAAGAACACAACAGCTTAATTTATGCCGAAAAAGCTTTATATATGCTTATGAGACTCGGAAAATACAATGATGTCATAGATTTTATTGAAAAAAACAAGATTTCTTTGAAATC
>JALTDI010000131.1 GCA_027074255.1 Desulfurellales bacterium | reverse complement strand
TCATACCCCGTTATAGGTCTGCTTGACGGTATCAATGATTTAAGCGGAAGGTATCTTTTTTTACTTAATGTCGAAAAGAAAAATGCTGCTTTGGAAAAGAAACTTATAAGGCTTGAGCTGCAAAACAAACTGTTACAGCATCAAACCTGTGTAAGTTCAAAATTTCAGCAGAAAAAAGGTATATTTAAGGCTCAGTTTAAATTTAAAAACAATTTTAATATTGATTATATTTTCTTGCATATAAAAAAGAATCTGGATTTAAAAAAAGACAGCTGCAGTGTATTTTCAAATAACATGAACCTTGTAGGTATAATTATTAAAAAGAAGAAAGATTTCTATATAGCTAAGACTGTTTTTAATCATTCTTTTGCGGCTGATTCCTACATAGTTTCCGATAATTCGACATATAGGGCACTCTTTATTGGTGACCTCTATAACCCTCATGCGGAATTTTTAAGCCCGAATGCCAAGATAAAGGCCGGTTCTTTCATATATACATCCGGAGCTTTCGGCGTTTTCCCCAAAGGTTCGTTAATAGGGAGGGTTGTAAGAACCGGAAATGTAAATAATTATTATAAGGTTGCGTATATCCATGTTGATAAAAAGTTTTTTAATGATTGGAATATGTTTGTCGTATGCATAAAAAAGCGCTGATTTTCATAGTTAATGTTCTAACTATTTATATAATGTCGGTATTTTTTGCAGAGATAGTGAATTTTATATATATAACACCGTATATAAGCGCATTTTTCTTTTTTGAAGCTCTGATTATTTATGGTTTTTTTGACAAAGATAAGGTAATCCATATGGCTTTTTTGTTTGGGGTAATAAGTGACATAATATCTTTAAATAAAATATTTTTCTTTTCGGCTCTGTTTCCTTTATTTGTCTTTGCGGCTGAGAAAATAGCCTATGATTTGAAGTTGAACAGATATATGGTAGGTCTGTTTTTTTATGTTCTATATGCCGTTTTAATATATATATTATATAGTGTATCGATCGCTTTGCTTTTATTTTTAGTGATTATGAGCTACCTGTTTTGTGTCTTCATAAATTATCTGTTCTATAAAATAAATACAAAGAAAAAGGCAGATGGAGAAGAAAGATAATTATATATATCACTCCGTAGAGGTTGCGGGTAATATCAAATACCTCGCTGCTGTTATAGCTTTATCTTTTTTTGTTGTAATGATAAGGCTTGTTTACCTGCAGGTTGTAAAAAACTCCTATTATCTTAATATGTCAAAGCAAAATTATATAAGATTGATTGGTCTGCTGCCGGTAAGAGGGAATATTATTTCTTCAAACGGTATCATTTGTGCATCTAATAAGCCGACGTTTTCCATATATATTTCCAAAAATAAGAGAATAGACGGAAAAATTATACACAAACTTTCCGTTGTCTTGAACCTGCCGGAATATTACATAAAAAATAAGCTGTCGTTTGTAGGCTATTTTCAGTCTGTTATTTTAAAGCCCGATGCAACAAGAGAAGATGTGTTCAGGGTATTATCGGATCCTCAGCTGTCTAAATTTATAGATATAGAGGTATCACCCAAGAGATTCTATCCGGATGATGCAAAAATATTTGCCAATGTAGTGGGATATGTAAGCGAAGCGTCAAAGAGGGATTTGCAGAATCACCCTAATTATAAGGTGGGAGAGTCTGTCGGCAGAATAGGTGTAGAGAAGAAATATAACGACGTTTTACGCGGGAGATGGGGCTATAAAGAGATAGAGGTTACGGCAAACGGCTCTATTGTTAAAACCTTATCGGAGACGCCGCCGAAAAAAGGAGCTGATTTAAAATTAAGTTTAAACATTAAACTGCAGTCGTATCTGTATAATATTCTAAATTCCGGTCAATATAGAGGCTCCATTGTAGTTATGAGACCGAATGGCCATATATTGGCCATGGCAAATACCGGCTCCTTCAACCCTAACTATTTTGTAGAGGGTTTAAGCTTAAAAAAATGGAAAAAACTTAGGAAAAAGCATTTGATAAATATGTTTGATTTATCTACCCAAGGGGCTTATCCTCCGGGTTCTTTGATAAAACCTTTCATAGCTTTGTCCGCTTTGAAAGACGGTGTTATTACACCTAGGACTGTTTTGATGTGTCCCCAATCTATAAAAATAGGTAAAAATGTTTATAGAGACTGGAAGGCGGGCGGTTTCGGGAAAATTTCACTAAAAAGGGCAATAGAAAGCTCTTCGGACGTATTTTTTTATCAGCTTGGAATGAAGCTTGGCATAGATAAGATAGATTTTTATCTTGCCCAGTTCGGATTCGGCAGGTCACCAAAACTTTTTTCATACTGTACAAAAGGCAATCTCCCGTCCAAGGCCTGGAAATATAAAAAATATCGTCAGGATTGGTATGTGGGTGATACAATTACAACGGCAATAGGCCAAGGGTTTTTTTTGGTCAGCCCTTTGCAGGTGGCTGAGGCCTTTTCTATTATAGCAAATGACGGTGTTGGATATGTGCCTGTTTTTCTTAAAGATAAAAAGAGCCCGATAAGATACGTTTTCAGAAGCAGATACTACAAAGAGATAAGAAAATATTTATGGCTTGTTGTAAACGGAAAATATGGAACAGCAAGAGTAGCGAAAATAGACGGTATGAACATTTGCGGAAAAACAGGAACCAGCCAAGTTGTCACGAGTAAAGTCTATAAATCCGTTAAAAAGAAATTAAAAGAGCATAAAATAAGCATAAAAAAAGCTCAAAAATATTTCCCGCACGCCTGGTTTGCTTCTTTTGCTCCTCTTAACCATCCGAAGGTTGTAGTTGTTGTCTTTTTAGAGCATGGAGAACACAGTTCGAAAGCCGCAAAAATAGCCAAATATATCTATCTTGAGCTTAAATTGCTTTCTTTGGTTTAAACCTAATTGAGTTTAAAAATTTTTCATATGGAAGAGATTATTTAATTGTTTCTCCTATCTTGAATATAGGCAGATACATAGCAACAACGAGGAATCCTATTATGCCGCCAAGAACAACTATAATTATCGGTTCTATCATGGTGGTTAGGTTTTTCACTGTATTGTCTATTTCTTCTTCATAGTATAAATAGACTTTCTGAAGCATTTCATCCAAAGTCCCTGTTTCTTCTCCGACGGAAACCATTTGTATTACCATATCGGGGAATTCACCGCTTGATGCCATAGAATCCGATAGATTTTCGCCCCTTTCAACCATATTTTTTACATCCGTCAGCGTTTCTTCTATAATTAAATTACCGGACGTTTTTGCAGCTATATCCAGTGCTTCCAGTATATCTATGCCACTTGAACTAAGAGAAGCAAGGATGGTCGCAAAATTTGCAATGGAACCCTTTCTTGCCAGCACGCCTAATATAGGAACGTTAATGAGCATTTTATCCATAAACCTATGGAATCTGTAATTTTTTTTGTAGAATATCCTGATTATTATTATCAAGGCTATTATTGCAAGCAGCATATAAACTATATTTGCCTTTAAAAAAAGGCTTACGGAGATAACAATTTGAGTCGGAAGAGGCAAATGCATGCCGCTTGATGAATACATCTCGGCAAATGTCGGTATAACAAATGTCATAATTAGGGCTATAACGCCAACCGCCACTATTGAAACTATCGTGGGATAGATTAACGCTCCTTTAATTTTTCTTTTTAAGGCAATACTTTTTTCCATCATGTCGGTAAGTCTCTTCAGCACACCGTCCAAGTTACCTGTTTTTTCTCCAGAATTAATCATATTTACATATAAATCCGAGAAAACCTCTTTATGTTTTTTCAGTGCATTGGCGAGTGTGCTGCCGCCCTCTATATCGTTTTTTATTGTGTAAATTATTTCACCCATTTTTTTATTTTTTGTCTGCTCCGCTATGATATTTAGAGACTGGTCAAGGGGCAAACCCGATGCAAGCATGATAGAGAGCTGCTTCGTAACTATTAGGGTTTCTTTCTCTTTCATTTTTGTTTTTATGAAAGGAATTTCCAACTCTTTTGGTGATTGCTTAATTGTGATGACAGATATTTTTTTAATTTTGAGCTTTGATATGGCATCGTTCTTGTTTACTGCTATTATCTCACCCTTTTTTGTTTTGCCTTTTAAGTCTTTCCCTTTCCATTTAAAATACGGCATACAAACCCCTTTTTAAGCTTTTGAATATTTAAATTTATCCAATTCCCTTTGAAGAGCCTTTTTATCCAGCGAAGCGCTCATTGCAGATTCGTACGATATGAACCCTTTTTTGTAAAGGTTAAGAATGGACTGATTCATTGTAATCATACCGGTTTCTGCCTGCCCCATCTGCATAGCTGAATATATTTGAGGGACCTTATTCTCCCTTATTAAATTTCTTATTGCAGCGTTTGGAATTAAGACTTCCATGGCGAGAGCCCGCCCTCTTTCGTTTTTTCTTTTAATCAGCGTTTGTGTCACGATGCCTTGAAGACTCACGGAAAGCTGTGTTCTGACCTGAGACTGCTGATTGGGAGGGAAAACGTCAATTACCCTGTTTATTGTTTCCGGTGCGGAATTTGTGTGCAGTGTTGCGAAAACAAGATGCCCTGTCTCGGCTGTTGTTATTGCAGCTTGTATGGTTTCAAGATCTCTCATCTCTCCGACGAGTATTATGTCGGGATCCTGCCTTACTATATGTTTTAGAGCCGACGCAAATGTCTCCACATCACTGCCAATTTCTCTTTGGTCTATCAATGCCTGATGGTGTGAATAGGTGAATTCTATCGGATCTTCAATTGTAATTATATGCACCTTTCTTTCCATATTTATTTTATCGATAAGGGCTGCAAGCGTTGTAGATTTACCGCTTCCTGTGGGCCCTGTAACAAGCACTATGCCTTTTGGCAGGAGTGCGAATCTTTGAACCACAGGCGGGATTCCCAGTTTTTCAAAAGGCGGTATATCATAAGGTATTGCCCTAAATGCACCTGCAACTGTTCCTCTTTGTATATATACATTTGCCCTGAATCTTGATAATTTTGATATACCGAAGGAAAAGTCAACATCATAGCTTGCTTCAAGTTTTTTCTTTTGTATTTCCGTCATTACCCCGTAACACAGGTTTTGAGCATCCGAGGGAGTTAATTTTTCATATTCATCAATATCGATAAGTTCACCGTCGATTCTTATTTTAGGCTTAGCTCCAACCGTTATATGCAAATCGGAAGCATTTCTATCAAGAGCAAGCTCTAACAGCTCAACAAGGTCTTTAGCAACTTTAGCCATAGAAAACTCCTTTTATTTTTTTAAACAAAGGTTGCATTCATAACTTCTTCTATTGTAGTAACACCCTCTTTTATTTTTTTGAGTCCGCTCATTCTCAAAGTGGACATTCCCTCAGCAATAGCCTGATTTTTTATTTCAGCTACCGATGCATCATGAAGTATCATTTCTTTTATCCTGTCACTGACAGGCATAACTTCATACAGTGCTACTCTTCCCATATATCCGGTATTGTTGCATTCACTACAGCCTTTTCCTTTATATATTTTAATTGTTTGTGCGTCATGCTCGCTAAATCCCAGTTCCGTCAAAGCGTTCGGCGGCACTTTTATTTCGGCTTTGCAGTGTGTACAGATTCTTCTGACAAGTCTTTGTGCCAGTATCAATACCAAAGATGATGCTATCAGATACTTCTCTATTCCCATGTCTTCAAGCCTCATAATGGTTGATGGAGCATCATTGGTATGAACGGTTGAAAAAACTAAGTGTCCTGTTAAGGCACTTCTTATTGCGATTTCAGCAGTTTCCGTGTCCCTGATTTCACCGACCATAATAATGTCAGGATCCTGTCTTAAAAAAGAGCGCAGCGCCTCTGCAAAACTGAGTCCTATATCTTCTTTGATGTGTACTTGATTTATGCCTTCAATATTGTATTCGACGGGGTCCTCGGCCGTCATTATATTGACATCTTTTTTGTTTATTTTATTTAAAGAAGCATAAAGCGTTGTGGTTTTACCCGAACCCGTTGGTCCTGTCACCAAAATCATACCATAAGGTGAGCTTATGGATTTAACATATTTTTCAAGGTCAGATTTTTCAAAACCCAACTCGTTCAAACTGACCTTCACGCTGCTCCTATCCAATATCCTCATAACGGTCTTTTCACCGTATACCGTAGGAAGTGTGGACACCCTTAAATCTATATCTTTTCCTTCCGTTTTAATTCTTATTCTGCCGTCTTGGGGCAGTCTTTTTTCTGCTATATTGAGCTTTGCCATTATTTTAAAGCGTGATGTTATTGCAGGAGCGATGGTTTTGGAAAGAACCATCATTTCTATTAATTTTCCATCAACCCTATATCTAACCCTCAAATCATTTTCGAAAGGTTCCAAATGTATGTCGCTTGCCCTTGATTTTATGGATTTAATAAGTATCGTGTTGGCCAGTTTAATTATGGGTTCTTCCGAAGATTCCTCTTCCAAATTTTTTACATCTTTGTCAATTTCTTCTTCTGATACAACATCTATTGTTGACTCCATTTCACTTAAAGAATCAACAATGGTGTCAATTTCTTTGGATGTGCCGTAATATTTATCTATTGCCTTTAATATTGAAGCTTCATTAGACAAATAGGGTACTATGTTCATACCCGTAATAAATCTAAGATCGTCGAATGCCAGGATATTGGTGGGATCTGAGATCGCTATTTCAAGCTTATTGTCTTTTATTCTTAGAGGCATCAGTGCATATTTTTTTGCTATTTGAGCCGGTATCTTTTGTATCACTTCTTTGGGTATTTCAACGGAAGATAAATTTATGGATTTTACGCCGTACTGTTTGCTTAGAAAATCATTTAAAACATCTTCTTCCACAAAACCTTTTTCTATTAAAATGCTTCCGAGTTTTTTATTTGTTTTTTTCTGTTCTTCAAGCGCCTTTTCGAGCTGTTCCTGCGTTATGATATTGTTCCACAATAACAGCTGTCCCAACAGGGTTGTCATATTAAGCCCTCTTTAATTGAGTTGTATGCCGCATTTTTATCAAATTCAACCCCGGTAAATATTCTAAAGGCGTAAAAAGCCTGAGAAATAAACATATCAACCCCGTTGATTGTATTTAACCCTTTGCTTTTAGCTTTTTTTATTAACGAACTATCCTTGTATATTATATCCATAATCTCGGCTTTATCAATGAAATTCACATTTACGGGTGTTTCGTCATTATTTAAACCCACAGAGGTGCAGTTTATTACTACATCCGCTGCCGATAAAACTTTTCTATCGTTTAAATGAGATATTTTGATATCTATTAATCTTACGAAATCATCTTTTAATTCTATTGCATGCTTCGGCGTTCTGTTTAAAATATAAATTGATTTTATGTTCATTTTATAGAGAGCATAAACGACTGCTCTTGCAGCGCCACCGGCGCCAACCACCACAATGTTCTTGACGTTATGATTTTTAATGCCTTTTTTAAACATATCCGTAAATCCGAGGTAGTCGGTATTGTAGCCTATCAATTTACCGCTCACGTTTTTTACTGTGTTGACGGCTTTGAGTCGTTTGGCATCTTCATCTATTTCATCCATAAACCCTACAATGTCTTCTTTGTACGGCACGGTAACATTAACTCCTTTTATATTAAGAGCCCTTAGTCCTTTAACGGCGCTTTTAATATCATTTACCTCGAATGCAACATAAACGGCGTTAATCGAGTATAGCTCAAACATCTTTGTATGCAGTGTAGGTGACAAACTGTGTCTTATGGGATTGCCTATAATGCCGTAAACATCGGTTTTAGAATTTATCAATAACTATTTTCCTCGTATTGCCGCTTCTAATTTCAAAGTTCATTAGAATATCAGCCTTAATATTGATAAGCAGCTCAGGCCATTCTATAAAAAACAATCCTTTTTTGTCAAGAATCTCGAATAAACCTATATTTTCTATTTCCTCCTCAGTGTGTAAACGATACAAATCTAAGTGAAATATGTTATTATCATATTCATTTACAATGGTGAAAGTGGGACTGCCCTCAAATGCCTCGTCTAAGATGCCGAAAGCATTCAGAGCATATCTTATAAATGTTGTTTTGCCGCTGCCTATATCGCCTTTCAAAAAAACTATTATTTTTTCCTTTTTTGGTAGAAACCTCTGTACAAAAAATTCTGCTATAAGTTTTGTATGTTTGAAAGAACGGCTTATGTAGGATACTCTATTCAACATATTTTTATTTATACATTCAAGGTGTGCAAAATTCAAGTTTTAATTGGTTTTCAAATACGTATAATAAATATCGTGAAGGTATTAATTATTCAAATCAGACAGATGGGAGATGTACTCTTATCTACGCCGCTGGCAGAAGCCATAAAGAAAAATAAAAAAAACAGTGAAGTGCATTTTTTGACCCTTGTCCCCTTTAAAGATATAGTTGTCGGCAATCCTTATATAGATAAAGTTCTGCTCTTAAAGGAAGGCTTGCTCGGAGAGTTTGATATGTTAAGGATTATCCGAAAAGAAAAATACGATGCAGTTATCGATGTCCAAAGGACGGGCCGCTCAAAAATGTTAACTTTTCT
>JALTDI010000130.1 GCA_027074255.1 Desulfurellales bacterium | reverse complement strand
TAGAGCGCCTTGCTGCAAACGATGAGGTTCTGTTATGCGGAACATACGACACCATAAAAAATATAGAAAACAATTTTAAAAGCGTTTCACACATCTTTTCAAAATTGAAAAATCAGCACATAAAACTCGAAGAACACGTTAAGAAACTGATACCTGTGAATAAATAGCGTTGCTACAAAAAAGCAATGTTAAATCTTTCCCCATATTAAATTGATTTTTAATAATAACGGACTATATTGATTCTATAAATAAAGTTTACGGAGGTATGTAATATGCCGTTTGGAAGCGGAAAAGGTTTGGGAAAAGGCGGCGGCCGAGGAAGGAATAGCGGCGGAGGATACGGTGTTGGAGGATACTGCATATGTTTAAAATGCGGAACAAAAGTAGCGCATCAGCAAGGCATTCCGTGCACTCAGATGAAATGTCCCAACTGCGGACATACAATGGCAAGGGAGGAAATGTGGGAAGACAGAGGGAAAAAATAGGATAATTTATTTAAAAATTTGTATTTTTCAAAAACATTTAAATTTGAGGGGCAAATATACGCATAAAGTTTTCTGCCATTTTGCGATATTTGCCCGCAGGATTCATACTTTTTTTTGAGTCTTTTAGCAGGGAAAGCATCCACAGTTCAACATCACGTATGATTTTTTTAGAATATGCAAAACTGGCCACCTCATAATTTAAAAATAGGCTGCGACTGTCAAAATTAACAGAGCCGAGCAATACACTTGCATCATCAAACAAAACCGCCTTTGCGTGCAGCATTCCCTTGCTATAAAGAGCAACATGAGCCTTATTTTCTTCCAGTTCTCTCATATAACTGCTTCTCACAAGATCTGCCAATATATGGTCTGATTCCATCGGTGTTATGAGCTTGACGTCAACCCCTCGGCGTTTTGCTATCAAAAGAGCCCTCATAAGAGTTATGTCCGGTGTAAAATAGGGAGTAACTATCCATATTCTGTTTTTTGCCTCATATATGGCAACCATAAGAGCCTCGAATAGCGCATCACCATTCAAATCGGGGCCGGAGGGAACAACCTGAACAATATCGCTTCCGTTTTCCTTATCCGGTATCGTAAATTTAATAAAGGTGTTAAGCTTCCGACCAGATACATGCTTCCAGTCCGATACGAATATTTCAAGATATCTGTACATTGCAGGACCTTTTAAAAGAAACAGCAAATCCTTCATAAGATGTTTGGTGCGTTTACGATTTATATAGTCTTTTGATAGATTCATGCCGCCGGATAGAACGGTTGATTTGTCAAAAATATATATTTTTCTATGATTGCGCAAGTTTATATAGCTGTTTGGTGGAAAACTCAAAAGCGGCATAAAAAAATACAGTTCGACGCCCGCACGTTTTAATATTTTCGTGTGGAGTTTATTTAAATAAAGCTTATAAGAACCGACACCATCAAGCAGGAGTTTTACATCAACGCCTTCTCTTGCCTTTTTTATCAGCAATTTGAATATGGGTTTCGTCGCCTCATCATAATCAAAAATGTATGTGCAGATATATATACTGTCCTTTGCATTTTCTATCTCTTTTAATATCACATTGTATGCCTCCACACCGTCAGTATAGAGTTTTATCATATTTTGACATGTTGCCGGGGGTATGCCGTCGTTCCTTAAAACCTTATCCATAGGCGAAGTATAATTACAAATGGAGCCACTGTCGGTATTCATAACAATAAAGGATTTTTTATGGCGCTTCTGTTTGCGTGAACCGATAAAAAAATACAGGGGTATTGCGACATAAGGTATGAATATTATCGATAAAAGCCATGCAACTATGCTTGTAGGAGTACGTCTGCGATAAAGCATATGCATAAGAACAAAAATCATCAAAAGCCCGACAACTATGGCATATAGATAGTATGAAAGTGATATTATATGTACGGTTTTCATATTATTAAACATTATTCTTTACCAGGACTTAGCATTAGACAGCTTTTTAAATTCTATTTTCTCCTTTCAAAGACTTGAATATAAGATAGCTATTTTGTAGAAATTTTCAACTTTTCAACGCATAAATAATCTAATATAATGTTTTACAATAACAAAAAGGGGGTTTATTATGTTTGTTTCCTGTATCGACAAAATTAAAGAAATGCCTATGGATATGGAAGGTGCAAATAACGTAGGCAAAAGAATCTTGATTGGCCCGAATGAGGGATGGGACAGCCACGTTATGAGGTTATTCAGATTGGAGAAAGGCGGATACACGCCGAAACACAAACACCCGTGGCAGCACATAAATTATGTCGTTGAAGGTGAAGGCATTTTATATATGGACGGCAAAGAGTATCAAATGAAAAAAGATTGCGTAGCTTATGTCCCTCCAAATACCGAACATCAGTATAAAAACAGCACTGAACAGGATTTTATCATCATCTGCATTGTTCCCAAAGAGGGTGAGAACCTATAGCATTTAACCTTGACAGAGAATTTAAAGCTTGTTATATATTGCAGTGCTTGAATTAACTTGAAGCCCCGATAGCTCAGAAGGATAGAGCACAGGATTCCTAATCCTGGTGCCGCAGGTTCGACTCCTGCTCGGGGCACCAT
>JALTDI010000129.1 GCA_027074255.1 Desulfurellales bacterium | reverse complement strand
TGGTGCCGGGAGCGGGAATCGAACCCGCACGGTGCACAGCACCAAGGGATTTTAAGTCCCTTGCGTCTACCTATTCCGCCACCCCGGCTTTAAAATGGAGGCGGCACCCGGATTCGAACCGGGGATCAAGGTTTTGCAGACCTGTGCCTTAGCCACTTGGCTATGCCGCCATTGCTGGGCTTGTATAAAAAAATGGAGCGGGAAACGGGACTCGAACCCGCGACCCCGACCTTGGCAAGGTCGTGCTCTACCAACTGAGCTATTCCCGCCCTAAAAGGCATAAAACAAACAAAAAGCATATTAATAAAATTCACGGTTTTGTCAATAAAAAAATACAGCACCTGCATAAAAATGCCGCAAAAACCATAATTACAAGATAAATATTGACATACAAAGCTTTCTGTAATAGTATTGTAAGCTAATTTTTAGGTGGTGGTTCGTATGTTTTCTGATTTAAGCGACAAGCTTAACGGCATTTTGCAGAAGCTCAAAGGGCAAGGCATAGTAACAAAAGAAGACCTGAGCAGGGCAATGAAAGAGGTAAAATTCGCCCTTTTGGAAGCTGATGTAAACTATAAGGTTGTTAAGGATTTTATAAAAGACCTTGAAGTTGACCTTGAAGGTAAAGAATTAGAAAAGAGTTTGACGCCGGGTCAGGTGATAGTTGAGTCTGTGCATAAGAAACTTACACAACTGCTCGGCGGTGAATCAACACAGCTTGTTATAAACTCAAGACCGTTTATAATAATGCTTATTGGTCTCCAAGGCAGCGGTAAAACCACAACGGCCGCAAAACTCGCAAAATTTCTGAAATCCAAAGGCAGACAGCCGCTGCTTGTTGCCTGCGATATATATAGGCCTGCTGCGATAAAACAGATTCAGGTGCTCGGAAAATCAATAGATATACCCGTATTTTCCGAAGAGAAAAAGCCCGAACAAATTGCAAAGGATGCTGTTTTATTTGCAGATAAAAACGGAAGAGACATAATTATCCTTGATACAGCCGGAAGACTGCAGATTGATTCTGATTTGATGAATGAATTACAAAGGATGAAAAAAACCGTTAATCCTAACGAAATCCTATTTGTGGCAGATGCTATGATAGGACAGGAAGCCGTCAATGTGGCTAAAACTTTCGACGATGAAATAGGAATAACGGGTTCAATCTTCACTAAAATGGACGGAGATGCAAGGGGCGGCGCTGCTTTATCTATTATGAGCATAACCTCAAAACCCATAAAATTTGCGGGAGTGGGTGAAAAGATTGGTGATTTCGAGCCGTTTTATCCCGACAGAGTGGCATCAAGAATACTGGGAATGGGCGATGTTTTAAGCCTGATAGAGAAGGTCAGGGAAAATGAAGATGAGAAAGAGGCAAAAGAGCTTGAAAAAAAGCTCAAAAAGCAGCAGTTTACCTTTGAAGATTTTTTATCCCAATTAAAAAAGATACAGAAAATGGGCTCTCTGACAAAAATACTTAAAATGATTCCCGGTTTAAATAAGATTAAAATTGACGATGAAGAGTCTTTTGATAAGGAAATGAAGCACATTGAGGCGATAATTTTGTCTATGACAAAACAAGAAAGACAAAACTATAAAATACTTAATGCCAGCAGAAAAAGAAGAATAGCAAGAGGAAGCGGGACGAGGGTCAGCGATATTAACAAGCTTATTAAGCAGTTTATAGATATGAAAAAGATGATGAAGGGGATGAATAAGACAAAGGCTATGAGTATGATGAAAAATATGGGAATGATGAAATAAAAGGAGGATTTTTTAGTGGTAGCAATAAGATTAAGAAGAGGCGGAGCCAAAAAGAAACCGTTTTACAGAATAGTGGTGATTGACTCCAGAAAAAAGAGAGACGGCAGGGTTCTTGACATAATAGGATATTATGACCCAAAACCTGAAACACCGGAATATAAAATAGATAAGGAAAGGTATGATTCGTGGGTGCAGAAGGGAGCAAATGCATCTGAGGCTGTTAAAAGTCTGATAAAAAAAGCAAAATAGCAAAACGCTGACAACAGGTTTTTGTGTTGCATGAAAATATACATACTGACTATCTTTCCGAATATGTTTCAAAGCGTTTTTAAAGAGACGATTATAAAGAGGGCACAGGACAAAGATAAGGTTGAGATAGAAACGGTGAATTTGAGGGATTTTACGAATGACAGACATAGGAGTACAGACGATTATCCATACGGAGGCGGAGCCGGTATGATAATGAAGCCCGAACCTATATACAAGGCTATGGACTATGTGAAGTCTATAGATAGCGCCGTTTATACTATACTTTTTACTCCTCAGGCGAGGTTATTTAATCAGGAAAAGGCGTACGAACTGTCCAAGAAAGACTCTGTCGCCATGATATGCGGAAGATACGAAGGATTCGACGAAAGAGTAAGATATTTAGCAGATGACGAAATATCCGTAGGGAGATTCGTATTGAGCGGCGGTGAAATTGCAGCTATGGCTGTAACAGACAGTATGGTAAGGCTTATTCCGGGCGTATTGGGTAATGAAGAATCCCTAAAAGAGGAAACATTTCAGAATAATATGATAGAATATCCGCAGTATACTCGGCCGGAAATTTTTAGGGGGATGAGAGTGCCGGAGATTTTGTTATCCGGCAATCATCAGGAGATAAAAAAGTGGAGAGAAAAGAAAGCGATAGAAAAAACTTTTAAGATAGGAGTGGAAAATGGATAAAATGAGGGCTTTTGAAGAAGAGTTGGTAAAAAGTTACAATAAAGATATACCCGAGTTGTGGCCTGGGGATTCTGTCAAGGTTTACACTAAGGTTAAAGAGGGGAACAAGGAAAGAACTCAGGTATTTGCAGGAACCGTGATAAGAAGAAGGGGCGGCAGAGGCCTAAACGGCACATTCACGGTAAGGAAAGAATCATACGGCGTGGGTGTTGAAAAAATCTTTCCCTATCTAAGTGAAACGGTAGAAAAGGTTGAAATTGTTTACAGAGGAAAGGTCAGAAGGGCAAGGCTCTATTATTTGAGAAACAGGAGAGGCAAAGCTGCAAAGATTAGGAAAAAAGGTTATTAATCCAAACTACGGAAAGTGGGCGGAAGATAAAGCCGAAGCACTGTTTAAAAACAGGGGCTATAAAATTTTAGAGAAGAATTTCAGGTGCAGAAACGGCGAAATAGATATAATAGCGAAATCTAATGATACAATAGTCTTCATTGAGGTTAAGGCTAGGCATAGCAGTGAATTTGGCTATTCCGCAGAGTTTGTTAATAAAGTCAAACAGCGCCGAATAATCGAGTGTGCAAAATATTTTCTTCTATCGAAAAAAGTTGACGGGTATGATATACGCTTTGATGTTATAGGCATTGAAGGAGAAGATAATGTTGATTGGATTGAAAATGCTTTTTGGGAGGATTGATGAGTGATATAAAATTTGTGAAGCTTGTAACGGGAGAGACGGTAATAGGAACGTATAACAATCAGGATAACCTGATGGAGGATATAGCTTTAATACAGGTTATTCCCGGAGCTTCGGGTATTCAAATTGCGCTTGTGCCCTATGGCTTTCCGTTTGAGGAAAAAATCTCAGGGACTATTTCTATGGATAAGGTAGTTTATGAATTTGACAATATACCATCCGATTTGGAGAGCAAATATGTACAGGCTAAAAGCAATATAACAATCAGTTCGAGTATGCCTCAGGATAATCCTTTGGGTCAGGATAATAAAGTAGTGGATTTGGAAGGATTGTTTAAAAAGGTTTAATCTTCAAAAAATAAGAAGGGGAGTTCGCTTCCCTTCTTCACATTTTCTTTCTTTGTATCAAGCCACACGAGACCGTCACTATTTGCTATGGAATAATAGTTGTCAGTTTTTTGGGAACCCGCACTGTTTAAATAAAACTCACCTTTCTTATATTCCACTTTTACCCTATTAAAATAATCTTTATCTTTTTGAGAATGCATATCTTCGTTAAGTATGCCGGATAAAAAGATATTCTCGTATCTGCTCATACCTGCCGATTTCATGAGGAAAGGCTTCAAATAGATATAGGCTGTTGTATATAAAGCGGCAGGCCAGCCGGGCAGCGAGAATATATATTTGTCTTTATATGCTGCAAAGGCTGCAGGTTTGCCGGGTTTTATTGCAGTTCTTTCAAAGAGAACATTTGCTCCTATATCCCTCAGCACATCCTTGGTGTAATCTTTTGTGCCTTTGCTGACCCCCCCTGTCGTTAGCAGAACGTCACACCTGTCGAGGGCATAGAGTATTCTTTCTCTAAAAGCTGTTTTTTCATCGTTTATATGGCCAAAGTAAATCGTGTTTGCGCCCCATTTTTTTGCAAGCCCGTCCACAATGAAAAAGTTTGAGTTGAATACGCTGTTTTCCGGGAGATCGCATGAGGGGAACACCACTTCATCCCCTGTCGTGATTATACCGACGATGGGTTTTTGATAGACCTTTATGCTTACAATCCCGGCATAAGCCAACAAAGCCATCTTTCTAACGCTTATTTTCTCACCTTTTTTAATTAGAAGGCTGCCTTTTTTCAGTTCCGTGCCGCTCTTTGTAAAATTTCTTTCTTTTTGAACAATATCCTCTATGATTATATATTCTCCGTTTTTGACGGTTTTTTCAATCTCCACAACGGCATCGGCTATTTTCGGTATGGGGAAGCCGGTATTTATTCTTATGCAGCGGTTTTCTTTCAAATCCTTTTTGTTTTCAACTATTTTATATCTATGCCTGTCTTGACCAAACACCAATGCATAGCCGTCCATCGCACTCCTTGTAAAGGTCGGTATATCCATATCACAGGTAACATTATCAAAGCAGACCCTATCCGTTGAATTGCTTATATAAATCTCTTCATATATGTCCCTCGGCTGTGCGTTTTTTAATATTATATTTACGGCTTCTTTTACATCTATCATTTTCAAGCCTTCCCGAAAGGGCAGACGGGATATACACAAACCTTGCAGAAATGGCACAATCCCCCGAGGGCATAACCCGCTATCTCTTTTTTCGTTATTGTATCTTTTGCCAGCAAACGCGGCAGAAAAATATCAAATGCGCTTGCCGGATAATATAGTGCTCCGGCAGGCACGATGCATACTGTTGTGTCTTTATAATAACCTATTGTCAAATTGTTTGCCGGCTGTATAGGATTACCCTCTCTTATAAATTTAACTGAGCATTTTTTTAGCGCTTTTTTTGTAACATCATCCGGATCAACGCTTGAACCCCCTGTCACTATGACAAATTGAGCATTATCGAAACTTTTAAATGCATTGCATATAGCATTGATGTCATCCGGAACAATTGTGCTGTTTTCCACGCTCACACCGAAGTTTTTTAGTTTGCTTGTCATTCTAAGTACGAATTCGTCTTCTATAAGCCCTTTATAGATTTCGGTTCCCGTAACAATGATGTTGGCTTTGTCTATTACATACGGTTTGACATAGATTACGGGCTTATCTGCAATTTTTTTTGCTCTTTCAAGTACACTTTTTTTTGTAAAAAGAGGAATTATCCTAAATGCGGCTACCTGCTGGGATTTATTAACAGGAAAGTTGTCATGAATAGTAGGAAATGATGCCTCGTCGATGCAGTTTAGTTTTATTAACCGTTTTCTATCAACCTTAAAAAGTCCGTCTATTGCTGATTTAAAAACTATTTTGCCCTCACTGGGTTTATCGGAAAAATTTATATTTTCTCCGGATAGAAGAGGTGACAATGAAAGTGCAAAGTCATCTTCGTGCACATCGTCTTTTGAGGGTATGATTTTGTATATATAATTTTTACCTATTTTCCTAAGCTCATCGATGTCTTCTTCCTTAATTATATGACCTTTCTTGAAATAAGCGCCTTTGAATCCGTTTTTTTTATCTATTTTCGTAAAGTCGTGGGGAATTTCTCTTCCTATGGCTTTTTCTATGGGAATTTTGATTTTTCTCATTTTACAGGATTTGGCTTAAAAACTGTCTTAAACGCTCACTCTTGGCATTTTTAAACACATTATCCGGTGTGTCTATTTCTATGATTTGACCGTGATCCATAAAAACAATCCTGTCGGCAGCCTCTCTTGCAAAGCCCATCTCATGGGTAACCACAACCATTGTTATACCCTCGCTTGCAAGCCTTTTCATTATGTCGAGAATGCCTCCCACCATTTCCGGATCAAGTGCGCTTGTTGCCTCGTCAAACAGCATAATTTGAGGGTTCATAGCCAAAGCTCTTGCAATGGCCACTCTCTGCTGCTGCCCTCCCGAGAGATTACCCGGATAATCATCCCTTTTATCTGCAATCCCAACCTTGTTCAAAAACTCCAAAGCGACTTCCTCGGCTTCTTTTTTACTTCTTTTTTTGACAAGCGTTTGAGCCAGTATAACGTTGTTTAAAACGCTCATATGCGGAAATACGTTGAAATGCTGAAATACCATTCCAACTTCTGCCCTTACCTTAGTCAGATTTGTTTTGGGGTCTGTTACATCCTGCCCGTCAACGATAATTCTGCCTGAATCCACATATTCGAGTTGATTAATTGTTCTTAAAAAAGTGGTTTTGCCGGAACCCGAAGCCCCTATTATTACAACAACCTCACCTTTTTTAACGCTAAGAGAAACGTCTCTCAGGGCTTTTACGCCGTTTGGGAATGTTTTGCATACGTTTTCCGCAGTTATTATAAATTCTTCTTTGTTTTCATTCATCCTGAGCCAGTCTCCTTTCTATATATCCGTCAAGGAGGGAAAGCGTGTATGTCAAAATAAAATATAAAGCTGCCACAGTAAACCACACCTCAAACGGGCTGAATGTGGAAGATACAACCTCCCTACCGGCTTTTGTTAGCTCTGTTATGGATATGATAGACAATAAGGAAGAATCTTTTATGAGCGATATAAACTGGCCTGCAAGTGCAGGTAGGACCCTTTTGATAGCCTGAGGCATAATGATATATCTCATGATTTGAAAATAGTTCATACCCAAAGCCAAAGATGCCTCTGTTTGTCCTTTTGCAATTGACTGGATTCCAGCCCTTATTATCTCTGCTATATAGGCTCCTTCAAATACGGCTAAGGCAAATGCACCTGCAATAAATCTCGTCATATTGAATATAGTACCTATAAAGAAATAAACTATGAATATTTGAACAAGCAGAGGTGTGCCCCTTATCAATTCTATATAAGTCACGGCAAGGTTTTTCAAAAGAGGGTTGTTCGAGATTCTCATCAAACCCGTGATAAAGCCTATTATCAATGCCATAATTATTGATGCTAAGGATATTTTCAGGGTCATAATAAGACCCATTAAGAGAGGTCCTGCCTGATAATGGGAATCAAAACCTACGGACTCGTTTTTGCCGACTTTGTCTCCTTTTTTGAGCTTTGTATGTTCAACTTTCAGTTTTATTATTTTATCATTAAGAGATTTTATAGTTAATGTATCCTTGGAATGGCCCAAGACAACGCCGTTAACAGGAGAATCTATTTTCTTAATCGAGTGATAAACAATATAGGAGGGCACAGCCCTCCAATTCCACGAATAGTTTATTCTTAAACTTGCCCGATAGATAAAAAAACCAAGCCCTATCAAAACAAACACAAAAGCTATGTTCCATAAGAGCTTTTTCCCTTTGTTCTGTTTTCTCATATTAGATACTACTGAACCTGCTTCTTCCAGGACTGAACGTCAATAAACCACTTTTTGCGCATTTTTTCGTATGATCCATCGTGCTTTATTTCTCTTAAAAAGTTGTTAAGCCAGTTCAAAAAATCCGGATCACCCTTTCTGATAGCCCACCCGAGAGGCTCATAGGTAAAAGGTTTATCCAAGAAAACAAGTTTGCCTTTGCCTTTCGTTGCGTAGAAAATTGCATTGTAGGGCTCATCGTAAACAAATGCGTCGGCTCTGCCCTGGATGACCTGCATAACGGCTTCTTCCTCTGTTCCGAAAGACTCGAGCTTAGCTTTGGATAGATATTTCTTTGCGGCTATATCACCCGTCGTGCCAAGCATACCTGTAATAGTGAATTTTGAGCTGTTCAATTGTTTATAATCTGTAATTTTGCCTTTCCATTTTTTGTTTAGCAGTATTGTCTGCCCGACCACATAGTATGGGTCTGCAAAATTAACCTTTAAGTTTCTTTTCTGTGTTATGGTCATTCCGCTTATGATAATGTCGAATTTGTTCGTTAACAGTGCCGGTATAATACCGTCCCAATCCGTGTTGATAAGTTTTAGTTTAACGCCCATAGCCTTAGCCATAGCATTTGCGATATCAACATCAAAGCCTATGATTTGTCCCGATCTGCTCCTCATCTCAAAGGGCATGTAACCTGCGTTTAAACCAACCTTTAAAACACCCCTGTGAACGATTTTGTAAAGAGTCGAGCTCTGCCAGAGTTTTAAATTCAAATCAGAGGCGTGAGTTACAGCTGATGTTGAAAACAAAACCAAAGCTACAACACTCATCAGAAAAACCAAAAACCTTTTCATAAAAAACCTCCTTATAAAAAAATATTAATAATATTTCCCCTCATCAAGCAGTTCGCTTATCATCATTTGGGTTCCGCATTTAGGGCATTTGGGCACCTCTTCTTTGGGCATATGTATAATCTTTTTATATCCGCACTTGGGACACCATACCTCCACCAACTCCACCTT
>JALTDI010000128.1 GCA_027074255.1 Desulfurellales bacterium | reverse complement strand
GTTTTATTGGTTTAGTATTTGATATCTATGCTTTATTTTATTCTTTTTGCTATCGCTATAATCCTAATGCCTCATAGTGCCTATGCATGGGGACCGGGTATGCATATAAATATTTCTTTAAACATTCTGGATCAACTGTATGGCCCTACTGCTTCAATCATACTTGCAAACCTTAATGAATATTTATACGGAGCATTGGCCCCGGATTTTATAGTGGGGAAAAAGTATGTAAAGGATAAAAAGCACACGCATAGCTGGGATATTGGTTTTGATATACTAAACTCCGCAGCAGCCGACAAAGACAGGGCTTTCGGTTTAGGATACCTTACGCACCTTGCCTCAGATTCGGCGGCTCACGGCATTATGATACCGAGAATGGTTGAAAATGAAGCCCATAAAAACGCCAAACATTTTTATATAGAGGTATTTGCCGATGCATATTGCGATGTATCATACAAACACCTTGCAAAAAAGATTCTAAACAAGCACAACAAAAAGCTGGACGACCAATTCAAATGTAAGGTGGACAGCGTTCTATTTGGTTTTGCGCTGAGCAGGACATTATCGGTAAAGATGGCAAAATTGTCTTTTAATAAACAGTTCACCAATATTGTGCTCAATAGACATCTGTCTCAAGCATTCCGCCTTAAAGCCGAATTGGAAGTAGTTCAAAAATATGCAGAGCTGTCCAAAAAATTCTCCATAGACGTTATAGAAAAAAAAGAAAAATCAGAAGTGGTTAATATAAGCGCAATAAGCAGATAATTTTTAAAAAATTATAAAACATAGAAGGAGTTCAATATTTATGTGTCAAGAAAAAGAAGAATTGAGGAGCAAAAAGCTCGTGGAATTAATGGCAATCGGAAGAAAACTTGGAATCCCAACTACTGTTAAAAGAAAAGGCGAATTGGTAGAGGAAATAATAAAAAGACAAAATAAAAATTCTATGGCCGTAAAAAAGGAAACAGCATATACCCCCAGGATAAACAGTTTGATGAAGGGCGAAGGGGTTTTGGAAACCCTGCCTGAGGGATTCGGTTTCCTGCGCTCGTCCAAAAATAATTACCTTTCAGGGCCTCACGATATATACGTTTCTCCAAGTCAAATCAAGCGCTTCGGGTTGAGAACCGGTGATTTCATATATGGTCAGGTCAGACAGCCCAAGGATAATGAAAAATATTATGCTCTGCTGAAAATAGAGAAAATCAACTACGAAGACCCGGAAGCGTCAAAACGCAGAAAACACTTCGACGACTTAACCCCTTTGTACCCTATGGAAAGGATAAAGCTTGAGACAACACACGATAACCTTGCGGTAAGGGTTATTGATTTAATCGCTCCTATCGGCAAAGGACAAAGAGGGTTGATCGTTGCACCGCCGCGAACGGGGAAAACCGTTCTGCTGCAGAATATTGCAAATAGCGTGACCTATAATGACCCTGATGTTGTGGTCATAGTGCTTTTAATAGACGAAAGACCGGAAGAAGTAACCGATATGCAGCGCTCGGTTAAAGCCGAGGTTATAAGCTCAACATTCGACGAGCCGCCCGATAGACATATCCAGGTAGCTGAAATTGTACTGGAACGCGCTAAAAGGCTGGTGGAGCAAGGACTTGACGTTTTGATTCTGCTTGATTCCATAACAAGACTTGCAAGGGCATACAATGCGGTTATTCCCCCAAGCGGCAAGGTTTTGTCAGGCGGGCTTGATTCCAACGCACTCCAAAAACCAAAAAGATTTTTCGGGGCTGCGAGGAATGTCGAAAACGGCGGCAGTTTAACTATAATGGCAACCGCTCTGATTGAGACCGGCTCACGTATGGACGATGTTATCTTCGAGGAATTCAAAGGAACGGGCAATATGGAACTGCATTTGGATAGAGGCCTTTCGGACAGGAGAATATTCCCGGCAATCGACGTGACACGCTCCGGCACAAGAAAAGAAGAGCTGCTTGTCAGTAAGGATCACTTGAACAGGATATGGATATTAAGGAAGATACTCGTTGAAATGAACGATATCGACGCAATGCTCTTTCTGCTCGAAAAGCTGTCGAAAACAAAAAATAATATAGAGTTTCTTGAATCTATGAACAGGTAATGAATCTCGGTTCTTTTTCAGTTGATTCACCCTATTTTCTCTCTCCCATGGCAGGCTACACAGACAAGCCTTTTCGCTATATATGCAAAACATTTAAAGCAGGCCTGACGGTAAGCGAGCTCATCTCCATCAACTCCATCTATTATAAGAATAAAAAAGCATACAGATTAATGGAAAAAAGCGATATTGAATCACCGTTTTCCATTCAGCTATTCGGAAGCGACCCGGATATCTTTCTGTATGCAGCTCAGAGCGTTGAGGGTCTTTGCGATTGTATTGATATTAATGCGGGATGCCCTGCGGCAAAGGTTGTAAAAACGTTTGCAGGCTCATATCTATTAAAGGATAAAAGCAACCTTTTTAAAATAATAGACAAACTGAAAAAACACCTGAAAAAACCCGTTAGCATAAAACTGAGAAAAGGTTTTGATGCGGACAGCGTTAATGATTTATCATTTTATAAAGAATTAGAGAACAGGGGAATAGACTTTATCGTGCTGCACCCAAGACTAAGAGGCCAATTTTTTTCAGGT
>JALTDI010000127.1 GCA_027074255.1 Desulfurellales bacterium | reverse complement strand
ACCGTTGTTATAATGTCAAGGGCGTTTTTGCTAGTGTTATCCACCTCATTCATAAAGTTGCTGAATTCCTCGACACTGCTTGATATATCCGTTATAGCCCTTGAAGAATCGTTCATTGTGGTGCTTACCGCCTCGAAGTTATCCATATTTTCATTTATCTCTTTTATAGCTTTTTGAAGTTCAAAATTGAACTTTGCGTTGAATACGCTAGCTTTGCCCGCAGCTGTAATTAAATTGCTCACTGTTGTATTCATAAACTCTTTAAATCTATCAAAGAAGGCGCCTACAAAAGGGATACCGGGTGTTTTTATCTCTTTTAGCAGGTCTATCCTCTCCTCCGAAATAATGGCTCCGAATTCTTTGTTGACCTTATCAGCACTATTTATCAAAACCTTGTAATAGTAAAAGAAGTTGGCAGCAACAAAGACTACTGACAGTATTATGTATATCAATAACGGTCTATGCATATAAAAGTAGCCCGCCAGTCCCAAAACAAAATAAGCTATAAAGCTAATGAGCGTGAACATCATTAATTTAAAAAGCATGGATACCTCCAGTAAATAATTCTATTTCAATCATACTAAACCATATAATAAAATTCAATTAAATATCTATATCAAGCAGGGGGATATAAAACAGGGCGCCGAGACAATCACTGTCGTTTATACTCCCCGCTGCACCGTCTCTCAAAAAAGACACCTTTATAGTGTTTATATTGTCGCATTTAAAGTATTCCACGCTTTTTTTGTTGTATATCTTTAAAAACAGTCTTTCATCGAGTTTTTTTTGTCCTCTTTCGTACAATTCCCTGTTTTTAAAAATGATGTCGATTGTTATGTGCCATACTCCGGCATTTTTGCTTCTTAAAACAAGCACGGCATCTTGCAGTTTCAAAACTCTATTGTCTCCACTTTAAAATTATCATTTACATTATCGGTTTCCAAGATATGGTATATGCTGAATTCATAGACCTCACCAAGGTCAAACTCAGCGGGCGAATAAGGAAATGCCAAATTTGCGCCTGTTGCAGTTCTTCCTTTATAATCGTAATGTTGGAGGTTTGATTTTGCTATTGAGCATATTTTATGGGCAAGGGTCTGATTATTTGCCACAACGTCTATGATTATGCCTATTTCATAAGGATTATTTAAAAATTCCATATCGTTCAATACTCCGTTTTTGCCATAAAGCCTGAAATTTATTTTAAAATTATCGTCGTAAGATTTTATTGTTTCTTCCTTTATCTTTTTTGTAATGTCATCTATCTGCTCTATCATTAGAGGATTTCTGATGCCTGCTATTGCTATGGTTCTGAATCCTGTGAGTTTTGCCCCTTCAAGTTTTATTGTTGTTTTTTTTCTCTCTATCCATTTTGCGCCGCTTATTTTCACGGTTCTTTCGTCAAATTGTTCGTATTCTGCACCATCAAGAATGAGTGTTCCATCCGGCTCCTCAATGATAAAAGGATTTATATTTTCATACAGTGAGTGCGCCATAGCTGATTCTGCTGTGCATTTTCTTTGTTTGTCTGCCGGTTTTAAGTAAAAACAATTGTCGTCGATAGCGCCGATTAAGGAGTCTGAGGGGCTCGCCGGCTTTGCGCATAATGCTCCGCATTCTATAATTTTAGCCATATGCCAGCAAAGCTCGGGTTTGCAGCCCATCAAAAGTGGATATGCCGCATATACGGAGGCATCGGTTGCTCTGCCGGATAAAATTACGTTGCAGCCCTGTTTCAATGATTCAATAAATTTGTCCGCACCGATTTGTCCGACAATATGTGTGGATTTATCAATGTCGTCTGAATTTATTTCTTTGTTTTTCTCATAGCTTTTAATATTGCCCTTCAAAAATTCATCTTTAATATAGTTCTTGTCAAATTCCGAATGTATGATTGCCATTTTAAAGTGCAATTTGTTGTCTGCTGCTATATCCTTCATTATATTAACCATCTGTTCCAAATGGATATCAGCCCCTGCATAGCCGGCTGAGCCTATAATAAAAGGGATATCAAGCTCTATTGCTTTTTTCAGAGGAAATTCCAAATCGTTTCTTGCGGCGTCGTAGTTTGCTTTCATCTTGCCGCTGCCCAAAAAATACGGTCCTGAATCAATGGAACCGGCATCAACGCCTATAAAGTCTATGTTTTCTTCCAAAGCGCTTAAAAATGAGTCTTTATGATAGCCGTAACCGAGTTGCCCCATGAGGGACAGTGCCTTAATCAACCTACATTCCCTTGTGCTGTTCTACTATTTTGTTGTTTTCTCCGACTATTACGACGCTCGGTTCATAGTCTTCGAGCTCTTTTTCGTCTATCATTCCGAAAGCCGCAATTATTATTTTATCACCGACTGCAACCTTTCTTGCCGCTGCCCCGTTTAAACAAATCACTCCGCTGCCCCTTTTGCCTTTTATCGTATATGTCTGCAGCCTCTCTCCGTTGTCTATGTCCCATATATGGACATATTCATATTCTCTCATATTGGCAGCATCCATCAAGTCTTCATCAATTGTTATGCTGCCGACATAGTTCAAATCTGCCTCTGTCACCGTTGCCCTGTGAATTTTTCCGATTAAAACATTTCTCACCATCTATTCAAACCTCCAAAAACTTTGTTTCAAATCCATAAATTATCTATAAGTCTCGTTTTGCCCACAAAAACCGCCAGTGAAATCAGTGTGTCTTTTCTTTTTATTCTATCAAGCGGTTTTAGTGTTGTTAAACTGTTTATGTTTATATAGTCGATTTTAGGTATAGAGTATGATTTTATGACGTTCTCCATCTGACTTTTTATCTCATTGGTGTCTGATATGCCCGAATCGACCAGTTCCTGTGCTTTGTTTAAAGATTGATAAAGACAAACGGCCTCTTTTCTTTCCTTTTCATTTAAATATTTATTTCTTGAACTCATTGCAAGACCGTCTTTTTCCCTGACAATGGGCATACCTATAATTTCAATATCTATGTTCAAATCTTCAGCCATTCTCTTTATGACTATTAACTGTTGGGCGTCTTTTTTCCCGAAATATGCTCTATGCGGCTTTGTTATGTTGAATAATTTATTAACTACGGTTGTCACCCCTCTAAAATGTGTGGGTCTCGATGCTCCTTCTAACACCTTTGTCAGATTTTCAACACTAACGTATGTTTGAA
This sequence comes from Desulfurellales bacterium, assembly GCA_027074255.1. GTDB lineage: Bacteria > Campylobacterota_A > Desulfurellia > Desulfurellales > Hippeaceae > S144-51. The sequence goes on along the minus strand of JALTDI010000127.1, from coordinate 5,559 downwards.
AATTATTCGGATACATAGTATCAACCGTAGGATAGAAGAGAAAATCAGTATTTTCGTTTTTGAGCAGTTCCTCGTCTCTTTTTATATCCCTCGGGTATTTGTCCAAATCCTCGTTCGGAGCAAATTGTGCCGGATTTACGAATATGCTCACAAATACAACATCGTTGTCCTTTTTTGCCTGCCTTACCAAGGACAAATGCCCCTCGTGCAGATAACCCATTGTAGGCACAAATCCTATTGTTTTTTCCCATTGTCTGTATTTGTCTGCTATCTCTTGCATTTCTTTTACATCATAGACGATTCTCATTATTATCCCCTAATCGTAAGAGTGTTCATCTGTCGGGAATGCCCCTTCTTTAACCTCTTTTGTGTATAGTTTAACAGCTTCTATGGCCTCTTTCTTTAAATGTGCATATCTTTTAACGAATTTGGGCTTAAAATCGTCAAACAGGCCGAGCATATCGTGGAATACCAAAACCTGTCCGTCTGTGTTAACACCTGCTCCTATACCTATGGTTGGTACCGAGACAGCTTTTGTAATATCTTTGGCAAGGTTTTTTGATACGGATTCCAGCACTATCGAAAACACACCGGCTTCGGTGATATATTTGGCATCTTCAAGTATCTTTTTTGCCTCTTGTTTGTCTTTACCTCTTGCTTTGTATGAGCCGAATATGTTGATGGATTGAGGCGTCAGGCCGAGATGCCCCATAACGGGAATGCCCGCTGATATTATAGCGTTTATAGTAACTGCAAATTCTCTTCCTCCCTCCAATTTTACGGCATCGCACCCTGTTTCTTTGACTATTCTTCCTGCATTTTTCACCGCTTCCACATAGTCTGCCTGATAGCTCATAAACGGCATATCCACAACTATGAGGGCATTCTTTACTCCCTGTTTGACCATTTTTGTGTGATAAATCATGTCATCTATTGTGACGGGAATCGTTGAGTTTTTACCCTGCATAACCATGCCGAGGGAATCACCCACGAGTATGATATCAACGCCGGCTTCATCGGCAATTCTAGCGGATGTATAATCATAGGCGGTTATCATTGATATTTTTTCCTTTGATTTCATGGCAACAATCTTCGGTACATTCATAATACAACTCCTTAAATAAAAAGCCTACATATCCTCGTTTCGGAATATGTAGGCATAATTTTTAACACTGTATTGCTGCTCAAAGCCTCAGAAAGAGGTCTTCTGCATATTTTCAAAAAAAGCACCTCGGCTTTTCACAGGCACGGCTTTTTGTAGCATACCTGCAAAATAATCGATGCTTTGGCCGTTTATCCTGATAGTCTTATCTATCTCGAATAACGGAAGCACCGTGAATATTCTATGTATAATATATTTATGCGGAATTGTCAATATTTTTGAGTTTGTCTTTTGGCTTTTATAAGTCAGTATGTCAATGTCAATTATCCTCGGCCCCCATTTAAAGCGCTTTCTCTTGCCCATTTTTTTCTCTATTTTCTGACATTGTTTTAGCAGTTCCATAGGTTTTAGTCCGGTTTTTATGCATGTAACGGAGTTATAAAATTCCTTCTGGTCTTTATATCCCCACGGTTCGCTTTTGTATATTCTTGACGATTTCAAGACCGTTACGCCTTTTATTCTGTTTATAAGGCAGGTCGCTTTAATTATATTTTTTCTTCTGTTTCCCGTGTTGCTGCCCAAGCCGAGATATATTCTTCTACACTCGATTTTTTTAATCATTTCCCCTTCCGTTTTTTTATTTGAGATAATTACATTGTTTGTTTAAATTATGCAACTTTTTATAGTCCTGACTATTTGAAAATGAGCGGTTTATGTTCATACGGTTTTGCTTAAACACTGCAATGCTTTCAATTTATCTACCCTGCTTAGGATATGGTATTTGACGCATAGTTTAATTTTGAGTTCTTTGCTGTTTTTGTTTTTTAAATTATTATTTGGCTAATTAGGTCTTGACAAAAATAAAAAATTGACTATTTTGTTAGCAGACGAAAGGAGTGAGTGCTAAAATGGAGCAGCTTTCCGAGAGGATGGTTCTGGTTTTGAGTGTCATAGTTGATAACTATATAAAATATAAACAGCCGGTGGGTTCAAGAATATTGACAAAACGCTACGGCTTGGAGTTTTCTCCGGCTACAATGAGAAACGCGATGATAGATTTGGAGGAAATGGGCTATCTTACACACACTCACACATCAGGCGGGAAGGTGCCGACTCAGAAAGGCTATAAATTTTATCTCAATATGATAATGAACAATTTCAGTCCTAAGATGAAAAAAGAGTTTGAGGACATACCGATTTACGGTCAATTTTACAGTCTTGATGAAAAAATGAACAATATTCTTAATGTAGCATCGTCTTTGTCTGGGCTTGTTTCACTTTTGACACTCCCGGATTTTACAAAGACGATAATAAAAAACATTGAATTCATTAAGATATCGGAAAATAAAATTATGTGCGTTTTGGTTTCTGAAAGTAATATCATAGACACCAAAATAACAAATCTCGACAAGGATATAAGCAAAAAAGAGCTGAAAGAATTTTCGGAATACCTGACGTTTCATTATAAAGGATACAGTTTGGAGCAGATAAACGATGATTTGAAGGGGTATATAGAGACTCACGCTGCGGAGTGCGACGGAATAGTTAAAAGACTTATTGATGAGTCAAAAAACTCAAAGGTGCTTGTGTCTGGTGTTAGAAACGTGTTTAATTATCTTGACTTTACAGACAATTTGGAAAAGCTGAAAAAAATTTTGAGTTTGCTGGAGGAGAAAAAAAAGATATATGAACTGCTTAAAAGCTTTATGAAAAGTGAAAGAACAATATTAATCGGCAGCGATTTTCCTATGGAAGAACTGCAGGAAATGGGGCTTGTATCATCAGCATATAAATATAAAGATACAAATATGGGTGTTGTGGGTATTATGGGTCCTATGAATATGGATTATAAGGAAATATTGAGCATAGTTGAATCGGCAAAGAAAAAGATAGATGATATTCTTGACGGTTAGGAGGGGGTATGGAGGAAAAAGAAGTAAAAGAAACAAAAGAGAAAGATACAAATGAAAAGCAAGAGAAACATCAAAAACAAAAGAGAAGCTCCAAAAAAGAATTATTGGAAAAAGAATTGGATGAATTAAAAGAGCAGCTGAAAGAGTCCGAGGATAAATATTTAAGGCTTCATGCTGAGTTTGATAATTATCAGAAGAGGGTTTTAAAAGAAATCGAGACAGCAAAAGAAAGCATGAAACGCTCGCTGATTAATGAGTTTTTAGTGGTGCTTGACAGTATGGAGAAGGCGCTTGCGGCAAGCAAGGAGCATAAGGACTCAATTATAGAGGGAATAGAGCTGACAATGAAGTCGTTTAAGGATTTGCTCAAAAGACATGGTGTTGAAGAGGTTAATCCGGACAAAGAACAGTTTGACCCGGATCTTCATGATGCGTTGATGGTGCAGCCGTCGGATGATTTGCCCAAGGACACCGTTATGCAGACACTTCAGAAGGGTTATATATACAAAGACAAACTGATTAGGCCTGCAAAGGTTATAGTGAGCTCAGGTGCTGCACAAGAAAATAAAAATATAGACAATGAGAAGGAGGATTAAGATATGGGAAAGGTTTTAGGAATCGATTTGGGAACCACGAATTCTTGTATGGCAATTGTTGAAGGGGCTAAGCCCAAAGTTATACCGAATGCCGAAGGAGCCAATACGACGCCGAGCGTTGTGGCTTTTACAGATAAAGGCGAAATACTTGTCGGACAGGCAGCAAAAAGGCAGGCGGTTACAAACCCTAAGAGAACGGTTTTTTCGGTTAAGAGACTGATAGGCAGAAGGTATGAATCAAAAGAAGTTGGCCAGGCAAAAAGCAGATTGCCCTATGAAATAATAAGAGGCTCCAGTGATGATTGTAAGGTCAAGATTGACTCAAAAGAATTTACGCCTCAGGAAATATCTGCAAAAATTCTGCAGAAACTTAAAACAGATGCAGAGAGCTATCTCGGTGAAAAAATAATAGATGCTGTTGTCACTGTGCCGGCTTATTTTGACGATTCTCAGAGAAAGGCTACAAAGGACGCAGGAAAGATTGCAGGATTGAATGTTTTGAGAATAATAAACGAGCCTACGGCATCGGCTCTTGCTTTTGGACTTGACAGAGAAAAAGAGGGCAAAATAGCCGTATATGATTTGGGCGGCGGAACTTTCGATATATCTATTTTAGAGATAGGAGACGGGGTTTTTGAAGTAAAATCGACAAACGGCAATACATTTTTAGGCGGAGATGATTTTGATAGAACGTTGATGAACTACGTAGCCGACGAGTTTATGAAAGAAAACGCTGTAGATTTGAGAAACGACCCTATGGCTCTTCAAAGGCTCAAAGAGGCCGCTGAAAAGGCAAAAATAGAGCTCTCCAGCGCATTGGAGACGGAAATTAATTTGCCGTTTATCACGGCGGACGCTTCAGGACCAAAGCACCTTGTGATGAAAATAACAAGGGCCAAGTTTGAACAGCTCGTAGAACCCTTAGTTAATAAAACCCTTGAACCTTGCAGACTTGCATTAAAGGATGCCGGGTTATCCTCTTCGGATATAGACCATGTTATTCTTGTCGGCGGTATGACAAGAATGCCTAAGATTAGAGAGGTTGTAAAAGAGTTCTTTAATAAAGAGCCCAGACAAGATGTTAATCCCGATGAAGCTGTCGCTTTGGGTGCGGCGATTCAGGGAGGTGTTCTTAAAGGTGATGTTAAGGATGTTCTTTTGCTTGATGTAACACCTCTGTCTTTGGGTATAGAAACTCTCGGCGGGGTTACGACCAAGATAATACCGAGAAACACTACTATTCCGACAAGAAAATCTCAGATATTTACAACAGCGGATGATAATCAGACAGCAGTGACTATACATGTTCTTCAAGGAGAGCGCGAGATGGCCGGCGACAACAAAACACTCGGAAAATTTGAGCTTGTGGGTATTCCGCCTGCACCAAGAGGCGTCCCGCAGATTGAGGTCACGTTTGATATAGATGCAAACGGCATATTGAATGTCAGCGCAAAGGATAAAGCAACGGGTAAGGAACAGGCTATAAAGATAACGGCATCATCAGGCTTGTCTGAAGAAGAAATAGAAAGAATGGTCAAAGAAGCCGAATCCCACGCAGAGGAAGATAAAAAGAAAAAAGAGCTTATTGAAACAAAGAACAGGGCCGATTCATTAGTATATTCAACGCAGAAGAGTTTGACGGATTTTGCCGATAAGGTAACGGAAGATGAAAAGAAGAGCATTGAAGAGGCAATAGATGCAACTAAGAAAGCCATCGAAAACGGCACAAAAGAAGAGATAGAAAAAGCTATGGAAGAGCTCGCTAAGAAGTCGCATAAATTAGCCGAAGAAGCCTATAAAAAGGCTCAAGCCGAAGGAACGGCGCAGCAGGGCGATGCTTCACAGCAGCAGGGAGAGGCAAAAAAGGATGAAGAGGACGTAGTTGAGGCCGAAGTGGAAGAAGACGAAGAAAAGAAATAATTTAATAGACGATGTTAAATTCGGCGAA
>JALTDI010000126.1 GCA_027074255.1 Desulfurellales bacterium | reverse complement strand
ATAGATATAGCTTGGTGGATGAGTTTCTTTCCCGGAGTTGTTATATTTTTAACCGTTGTATCGTTTACGATTATAGGTGAAAAGTTAAAATAATGTTCCAAATAGACAGAAAAAAGCTGAGATATTTCGATTATCCGCTATTTATAGCCGTTTTGATAATTACGGCAGCCGGTATAGCAACAATATATACAGTCAAAGACGGCAGAGTTTTTGCTCTTAGGCAGCTTTTTTGGGCGATTGTAGGTATCCTAATTGCTTTAATTGCAGCAAATATTGATATAAGGAAAATCAAAAATTTCTCTAAGCCCCTTTATTTATTCTCAATACTGCTTTTGATTTCGGTTTTTGCAAACGGCGTTTTCAGTCACGGAGCAAGACGCTGGATAAATATAGCTTTTATACACATCCAGCCGTCGGAATTTGTGAAAGTATCCATAATCCTAATGCTTGCATATTACTTCGATGAGAACCCGAAAAACAAAAAATATACCTTTAAAGAACTGATTATACCGTTTTTTTTGGTATTGTTTCCAACGGCACTGATTATAATACAACCGGACCTCGGAACATCAGTGATTATACTTTCCATAGCTTTTGGAATAATTCTGCTTGCCGGAATAAAAAAATCTCTCATACTTAAACTGGCAATAGCAGGCATAGCCTTCCTTCCTCTTATGTGGTCAAGCCTGAAGCCGTATCAAAAAGACAGAATAATGGCATTTATTCATCCCTATGCAGCACCCACAACATACGGATACCACATCATACAATCTGAGATTGCAATAGGCTCAGGAGGGCTTTGGGGAAAAGGAGTTAAAGGAGCAACACAAACCGCACTGAATTTTCTCCCCGAAAGCCATACTGATTTTATTTTTGCTGTGTTCAGTGAGCAGAGAGGATTCTTATTAGACCTTATTTTGATTTCTCTATATTTTTTTATTATATTTAGAGCTATCGGCATAGCCAAAAAATCTCAAAGCAATTTTGAGAAATTTACAGCTATCGGTATCATATCTATGATGTGGGTCTCGTTTTTATTTAATGTGGGAATGACAATGGGCCTTCTGCCGGTTGTCGGCATTCCCCTTATATTTTTCAGTTACGGCGGGAGTGCTATGGTTGTAAATTTTTTCTGTATAGGCTTGCTGCTGAGCATAAGGTTCAGAAGTCGAATATGATTAGATTGATAATATCGTCAAACCCTTTTTTAACAAGGGTTGCAAAAATAAACGAATCGAAAATGTGTGTTTATACAATTAGAAAAAAAAGCGAGTCGGTGATTGTAGGCAATATTTATAAAGGAGTGGTAAAAAACATCTCTCATAGTTTAAATGCCGCCTTTATAGATATAGGAACAGGCAAAAACGCCTTTCTAAGCCTTGATAAACACGATGATGCCAAACCTTTTAATGTTAACGATAATGTTTTGGTACAGGTTTTTAAACCGACAATTTCAACAAAAGGACCAAAGGTAACAACAAACATAACTATTCCGGGCAACTACATAGTTTTGCTTAGAGATAATAATTTTATAGGTGTTTCGAAACAGATTAAAGATTCGGATACAATAGAAAAGTTAAAGAATTTTCTTAAGCGATTTGCCGGTGATAAAATAGGTTTTATAGCAAGAACGGCTTCGCAGCATGCGTCGTTTAGAGATTTGGAAAATGAGCTGTCACATCTTTTGTCGATAAACAGACTCGTTACGGAGAAATCCTCTGCTATAAATGAGCCTGCCCTGATTTTTGAGGAACCGCCACTGCCTATTTGGGTTATAAGGGAATACTGCGATGAGAACACAAACGAAGTAATATTTGATGAGGAATATGTTTATAAGCATACAAAACAATATTTATTAAACATAGGCAGCAAGTGTGTGCAAAAATTAAAGCTGTATAGCCGCAAAAAACCTGTTTTTGAATATTACGGAATTGATAAAAACATAGAATCGCTTGAAAGCAGCATGGTAACGCTCAAAAACGGCGGATATATAACGATAGAAAAAACAGAAGCACTCTTTGCCGTAGATGTAAACTCCGGAAAATACAACTACGACCAAGAAGCCGAACAAGCTATCTTTGAAATTAACAAAGAAGCGGCCTATGAAATTTTTAATCAAATTGCTTTAAGGGATATGGGAGGATTGATAGTTGTTGATTTTATAGATATGGAAAGCGAAGAGCATAAAACCGAACTTGAAAGTATCCTGAATAAACTGGCTGAAAAAGACAAAAGAGAGGTGCACGTCGGCAGTATAAGTCAATTTGGGCTTGTGGAAATATCAAGGAGAAAAAACGGCAACGATATTTTTGATAAAATGTTCGATAAATGCGAAAGCTGTCTCAACAGCGGTCTTGTTAAGAATATTTCGCTTGTCTGTTCGGAAATATATGAAAAAATAAGATATGAAAACTCAAAATTCACCCTAACGGCAACTGCAAATGTCGTTGAGTATATGCAGGAAAAAATAGGCTACTTGAACAATAGAATAAGGTATGAAATAAAAAGCGGATGCAATGCGGAAGACTATAATTTAGAGGTGGTAAAATGATAGAAAGATATACGCGTGAAAAAATGGGTTCTATATGGACACAAAAAGCAAAATTCGAAAGATGGCTGAGGGTTGAAATAGCCGTTGTAAA
>JALTDI010000125.1 GCA_027074255.1 Desulfurellales bacterium | reverse complement strand
TATGAAATACCCTATCAGGTTAATAAAGCTATGCTGATTCAATCCATTGCTCAGCTGGCAAAAGACAAGAAGGTTGAGGGAATAGTTGATTTAAGGGACGAATCCAATAAAGAGGGTATAAGAATAGTTATAGAGCTCAAAAAAGACGAAGAACCGCAGGTTATACTTAATAAATTATATAAATATACCAATATGGAGACAACATTCGGCATTAATATGCTTGCTCTTGTGGACAATGTACCGAGGCTGCTGAGCATTAAAGATGCCGTAGGAGTTTTTATCAGCCACAGGATAGATGTCGTAAAAAGAAGAACGTCATTTTTATTAAACAAGGCAAAAGACAGGGCTCACATACTTGAAGGTCTGAGAATTACGCTGGATAATATAGACGAGGTTGTGAGTATAATCCGCTCATCCAAAGATGCGCAGGAGGCAAAATCCAGGCTGAAAGAAAGATTTTTATTAAGCGACAAACAAACGCAGGCCATATTGGATATGAAACTCGCAAGGCTGGTTGCTTTGGAAAAACAGAAAATTATCGATGAATATGAAAATGTCATTAAGGATATTGCCTATTATGAGAGTATTTTATCCAACAAGCAGATATTAAAAAAAGTTATTAAAGATGAGCTTACCTATATTAAAGACAGTTATGATGATGAAAGAAGAACACAGATATCCGATGCGCCGAGGGATATAGATTTTGAGGATATGATAAGAAACGAAAAACTGCTGATAACATTTTCCAAAAAAGGATATATTAAATCCATTGTATCGGATGTTTATTCAACCCAAAACAGGGGCGGAAAAGGCAGAATGGCAGCTACATTTGCAGACAGCGATTATATATCGGAGATTATTTTGACCCAGAGTTTAAATACGCTTTTATGTTTTGCAAACACGGGCAAAGTGTATAAATTAAAGGCCTATAATATACCGAAACTGCTGCCCTCGGCAAAGGGTAAGCCAATTGTGAATCTTCTGAAACTGCAGCCGGGCGAGCAGATTAAAACTATTCTCTCTTTGGAGGATAACAGCAGTCTGTTTTTTGTGACTCAAAAGGGTGTTGTAAAAAAATCCTCTGCCGAGCACTTTGAGAATATTAATTCAAATGGGAAAATAGCGATAAAACTATCCGAACAGGATTCTTTGGTTAGGGTATTCGGCGTTCAGCAGGACGATGATATCGTCATATCCACGAAGAAGGGTATGATCGTGCGATTCGGAGTTGATGAGGTTAGGGATATGGGTCGCACGGCGGCGGGCGTCAGAGGCGCTAAACTATCAAATGGTGATATAGTGATATCTGCCGACAGTTTTAATGCAGACAGACATACAAAGATTATATTCGTTACGGCCAAAGGAATGGGCAAGCTGATAAGAATCGATAAGGTTAGAAAAATAAAAAGAGGCGGCAAGGGCGTTATCGGTATAAAACTCAACAAAGACGATTATGTGGCGGATAGCCTTGCATTGAGCGACGAAAACGACGTTATAGTTATCACAAAAAACGGTAAGATTATCAAAGTTGAGGCAGACAAAATAAGGGTCACAGGAAGAACGGCTAAGGGTGTAAAATTAATTAATATAGCAGAGGACGATGTTGTGGTAAGCTTGGTCGTCTCGAAGGAGAACAATGAATCCGATTCTTAAAAGTGCCATTATGAGGGATATCGGGCTTGTTAATTCCACTCTCTCAAATATGATTAAGCCCGAAAGCAAACTGTCTTTTGATGTTTATAAACAGGTGGTTGATTCGGGTAAAAGGCTTAGACCACTGATTGTTTTCTATTCGGCGCTCTCTTTGGGGTTGAGCGATAAAAATTCAGCTTTGAGGCTTGGCTGTATTATCGAACTTATACACACCGCCAGCCTGCTTCACGACGATATTATCGATGATGCCAATGTGAGGAGGGGTAAAGCCTCAGCCAATGTTGTTTTCGGAGTGAAACCGGCGGTATTGGGCGGTGATTATCTGTACTCTTTGGCGTTTAATATGGTTTTGAGTTTTGATAAAGAAATAGCCAGGATTATATCCAAGGCGGCATATCTATTGGCTGAGGGAGAGATTAAAGAGATTGAGAATTCTTTTAGGATTGATATTTCGGTTGAAGATTATTATGATGTGATATATAAAAAAACAGCGGTGCTGCTGGAAGCGAGCGGTATAAGCGGGAGCATTCTTGCAGACGCCGATTATCAAGATAATTTTATGGAATACGGTAAAAACATCGGATTTGCGTTTCAAATTAAGGACGACTGCCTTGACTATGAATCAGATATGGATACTTTGGGCAAGAACGCCGGAATGGACTTGAAAGAGGGAAAAGTCACCCTGCCCGTTTTATATGCCGCAGAACAGGATAAACATTTAATGGACGATGTAGGCGAGTTTTTTAAAAGTAAAAATGCAGATTTGCTTCACTCCATTACGGGGCGCGTTAAAAAGCTCGGGCTTGAAGCTTCTGTTGAGGAGGCCAAAAAGTTCAGCAAAAAGGCAAAATCCTCAATAATTATGCTGCCGGACAGCAGGTATAAAGACTACCTTCTTGCAATTGCGGATTATGCCGTGGAGAGAACAAGATAAATGAAAGATTATATTATTACTTTAATAGGTACAAATCACAATTATTCTAATTTGAAAACAAGGGAAAAACT
>JALTDI010000124.1 GCA_027074255.1 Desulfurellales bacterium | reverse complement strand
TAAGAAAGTAAAAAAGAGGTGATGAAGATGAATTTTACCTATTATGCCCCTTTGAGAATCGATTTTTCAAAGGGCGCCATATCAAGGATTGCTTCATACACATCAAGAAACGGCAATAGGGTTATGCTTATAACGGGAAAGAACCACCTGAGAAAAACAGGCGTCTTAAATAAGGTATTAGACTCATTCAAAAAGAGCAGCAAGATAGAAGACGTTGTTGTCTTTGATAAGGCAAGAGAAAATCCCGATACCAAGCTGATAGATGAGGCCTCGCAAACAATTATGAAAAACAGACTGAACGTTATTGTTGCCATAGGCGGCGGCAGCTCGATGGATTTGGCCAAAACATCAGCCATAGCTGCAAAACAGAATAAACCCATATGGGAGATAGTTCAAAGCCCCGAATTGGGCGTTATGCAATCCTACCCGGTTATCTGCGCCCCAACGACCTCCGGCTCCGGGAGCGAGGTAACAAAATACGCCGTTTTAAACGACGATAAACAAAAGATAAAGGTAGCAATAGGCAGCGAACATATATACCCGCTCGTATCTATAATAGATCCTGAGTTAACGTTCACTATGAGCAAAAACATAATTGCCAACACGGGCTTTGATGCTCTATCCCATGCAATTGAGGCATACACGTCAAAATCATCCTCACCTATAACGGATTTATACTGTCAAAAGGCTATATCTTTGGCAGGAGAAAACCTAAAAAAAGCATACGATAAAGATGAACGAGCTATGGAAAATATGAGTCTTGCCGCTGCATTTGGAGGATTGGCTCTTAATGTCGGCAGAGCTTCGCTCCCCCATGCTATGGAACACTCGCTGAGCGCCTATATTCCTTCCATTGCACACGGGCTCGGACTTTCCATTGTTATGATACCGTTTATGAAAAGAGCAATCAAGTGTACCCCTGAAAGATTTGCCGACATTGCTTATTTGTCGGGAGAAGACATATCTAATATGCCTATGGACAAAGCGGCTGAAAAAGCCATTGATGCTGTTGAAAAAATCAAGGAACAAATAGGCCTGAACAAAAAACTGTCCGATTTGGGATTTGATAGAGACACAATAAAAGAAATGGTCGACAAGACATTCTGGACAATGGCACACGGAGTGGAAAACTCTCCCTGCAATTTTGATAAAGAAGATATATTAAATATGTATATTGAGGTTTTATAAGGAGAACAAGCATATGAAAACAGCGGCATTCATTTTATGTATAATTTTTTTATCTATGCAGATAAGCGGCTGCACACCTCTTGTAGTCGGCGGTGCGGCTGCAGGCGGAGCTTATGCCGGATATAAAGCAAAAGAAGAAGGATACAGCATACATATCACAAAAGAGGTAAAAGGTACAAAAGGCAATAAGGTTAATAAAAACGACAACAAAACAATAAATGAATAGTTGTTTAATAGGAATTAGCGGTGGAGTCGATAGTCTGTTTGCGGCAAAATTATTAAAAGAACAGGGTTTTGACGTTACAGGGGTTCATCTGCACCTGCACTCCAAAGAGAAACTTGAAACAAAAGTTTTGGAAATTTTTAGAAAAGAAAACATAAATATCTATTATGCAGACTACACAAACGAATTTAAAAAGTCCGTAATAGACTACTTTATAGATGCCTATCTAAAAGGATATACACCTAATCCCTGCGTCGTGTGTAATAAAGAGGTAAAATTAACCGCATTGTTTGAAGAGGCCGAACATCTCGGCGCAGATTATATTGCAACAGGACACTACGCCGATATTGATGAAAACGGGTTTATTTTAAGGCACAAAAGCCCAAAAGATCAATCGTATTTTCTTGCGTGTGTTGACAAAAAAATATTGAAAAAAACTATTTTCCCGCTGAGAAATCACTCGAAGGAAGAGATAAAGGATTTTTACGGCAACGGATTTTTGGAAAGCTCAGATTTATGCTTTGTAAAAAACAATTATAGAGAGCTGTTGGAAAAAGAGATTGGAAAAAAAATAGGCAATATTATCAAAAATAATGAAGTTGTGGGATACCATCAGGGTTTTTACAACTACACAATAGGTCAGAGGAAGGGCATAAAAGTAGGCAGCGCACCGCATTATGTCACGGCGATAGATGCAGAAAACAACATAGTTTATGCAGATGAAGAAGGGAAATTATATACAGATGAATTTTATCTTGATACGCTCAGCATCTTTATTGATAAAAGGTTTATCGAAGAAACAATCCTTGAATGTCAAGTTAGATATAACGCAGAACCGAAACAATGCAGGGTGGACATGAAAAACAAAAAAGTTAAACTTTTTGATAAAGAAAGGGCAATAACGCCGGGTCAAATTGCCGTTTTTTATTATGACGATAGGATTGTAGGATGCGGGGAGATAGGATATGGGATTCACTGACTTTATTATAAAGCTGTCAAATACAAAATTTGCGAGAAAATTTCAGTATGAGCCCTACATAATAAAATCCGTAGAATATATAAACCCGTTAAAAGACGACTCCGTTCTTGTTATATATAAAGATACCGACTATCTTCAATCGCTGATGCAGCAGTATGTAAAACGAGAAAATTATATATCCTATGAAGCCGGTCAGGAAATAGAGCTCGACAGGGATTTTAACAAAACTGTCCTGTTTTTCAGCATCAACGATATTTCCAAAAAACAGATAGACACA
>JALTDI010000123.1 GCA_027074255.1 Desulfurellales bacterium | reverse complement strand
TGAAATTATATCGGTCATATGTTCACAAGTCAATAGGGGTGATGTTTTTCGCTTTAGCTAAGATTTTTTGCCTAAGGTGTTGATAAAAATCATCAAATATCAAGCAAAAAGTAAAACAGCTCCTAAGACAAGTATAATTGCTAAACTCCCAAACTCTAAATATTGTTTCAATGTATCATTTGATTTTAGTACTTTCTTGCGTACAATAGTGCTTAATAGTGCAGAAACAAAAATCACGCTACTCATGCCAAGGCTCATAACCAGAGCAGAGATGAAACCAGCATAGTAAAGACCCGTAGAGAGTGCAAAGATAAAGAGTGTGGTCGTTCCTGGACAGGGTATAATCCCAGCAGAGATAATGAGTGCTATATCTGTCGAATCTTTATCAACCTTGCATGATGCACAGCCACATGTAGAGATATGAGCAGGTGAAGCACTAAATGTAAACTTTGGTGCTTTTTTTGCAGCTTCTTGCTCCTTTTTTATCGCTTTATATGCCAAGTATTTTGTGTAAATCAAGTAGATGGCTATAGAGATAATAATAAGTGCTGAAATTTTTGTAGTGTAATATACTGTATCGCCTAAAAATTGTGCTAAGAGAGTATTGAGAACAAAGTAAATAACAACAGTTAAGATAAATGCTGAAAAAGTATGCACTATCCCAATAGCGAGAGAAATAAACAAGGCTTTGAGGTATGATCTCTCGTTAGAGAGAAAGTAGCTTGCAACAAGTGTCTTGCCATGACCTGGTCCCATAGCATGTATTACTCCGTATAGATAGGCAAACAAGAGTAATGAGAGATAGGTAATAGGATTTTTTTCATCTTTTATAGATTCAAAAAGAGATTTAACTTTTTCCATACTTCTTTTTAAAAGGCTATCTTGAACTTTTTCTTTTTCTTGTTTTGATGCTTCTGTAGTCTTTTTTTCTATTGTCTGAACTGTTTTCAATGATTGAGTTTTATCTATCATAGATTTCTCCGTAAAGAGCATGGAAGCCGTAAAGAGATAGAGATTTTTTGAATATGCAAAATTACATTTATTTATATGTAGTTTTCTAATTCTAAATGTGAAAAAGTTGTTATTATCCATGAGTGTTATGGATAAATCTGCACCGTTAAAAATCTCTTTTTTAAGTGTAGCATTGTAGGTAACAACAAACAAATCATTCACTTTAGTAATTTCAAAATTATCATATTTTGGATGTAATTGTGTAGGTTCTGAAGCATTTTGATCGGCATATTCAATTGTAGTTAGCATATTTTTTGGTCGGAGATAATCAAGAAAAGCTTGATGGAGATTGTCTAACTCTTTTTTATCAAGCTTTTTATCTCTATTTTTATCATATTGACCCATTATTGTAGTTGTAAAATCTTTTGAAAAATTCCATGCAAAATAGATATGATTGAGTTTTTTTTCTTTGATGTTCATTTGAACATCAACTTCTACAGATGGAGTCATTAGCATACAAGCTGCACAGCCATAGCTATTGCTAAAAAACAGAGGAAGCAAAAATAGTATTTTGGCTAGAGAAGAGACCATTGACTTTCTTAAAATATTCATTATGATGCCCTCCTTATCTGTTTGAATGTAAATGCAAGCAACAAAAAAATCGAGCTTACAATAATAATAGAAGGTCCAGAGCTTAAATCAAAGTTATAAGACAACACTAAGCCTACGAGTGAGAAAAAGAGAGACAAGAGGGATGCATATATCATCATCCAAAGTAGGCTTTTGGAAAAAAAACTTGCTATGTAAATAGGAATGGTTAAAAGTGCTATGACAAGAATAAGCCCAACAACCTTAATGGAGACTACAATCGTTAAACCTGATAATATTAAAATAGTAGTATAAAAAAATCGTGTTTTTACACCTCTTAAACTAGCATACTCGCTATCATAAGATACAGATAAAATCTCTCTATAAAAAGTAAAAACAATCCCAATAATTACCACTAATAGTATGGACATATAGTAAATATCATCTGAACTGACTGCCAAGAGTGAGCCAAAGAGGTAACTCATCAAGTCTGATTGATACCCTGGCGTCAAATCTACCAATATAATCCCCAAGGACATACCCACAGCCCATGTAAGACCTATAAGAATATCTAAGTTTTCCCTCTGTTTATAGCTTGCTAAGGCTATGAGAATGGTAACAAAAATACAAAACAGTGAAGTAGAAAGAAGCATAGGTAAGCCAAAAAAGATGGCAAGCCCTATCCCACCATAGGCACTATGTGCAATACCTCCTGACAAAAAAACCATCTTGTTTACAACCACTAAACTACCGATAATGCCAGTAATCATACTTACCAATACAGCAGCTATGATCGCATTTTGAATAAAAGTGTAAGAGAGTGTTTCTAACATGTTTTGGCTCCCAACATCTCTAAGAGTTCCACTTCACATATATGTGCATCTTTGTCAAGGTGATTTTTTTGAATGTGGTGTAAATCATGGTTGAATAATTTTTTATTAATATAAAATGCTCTCGTGGCATGTTGTAAAATGATGGAAATATCGTGGCTCACAACCACTACTGTGATATGTTTATTTAAGGCATCAAGTGTTTCATAAACAAGTTTAGAACTCTCAGCATCAAGGCTTGAAGTGGGTTCATCAAGCAGTAGTATTTTTGGATTTGAAAAGAGTGCTCTTGCTATAAAAACTCTTTGTCTCTGTCCACCAGAGAGTTCTGAAATAGATTGAGATGCAAAAGCATCCATATTCACTTTTTTTAATGTCTCTAATGCCTGTATCTTTTCCTCTTTTTTATAGCCAAAAATTCTTTTTTTAAAACTATTTTGCCCCATCATGACAACTTCCAATACACTTATGGGAAAATGAATATTGATATTTGTATTTTGAGGTACATACCCAATGTTTGCTATTTGTTTTGAATAGTGCTTACCAAATATGGTGATTTGACCCTGTTGTAAAGTATGTATGCCCAGTAAGAGTTTTAACAAGGTAGATTTTCCACCACCATTGGGTCCGATGATAGCAAGAAACTCTTTTTCTTGAATGGTGAAATTAATATCTTGTAAAACCTTTTGCTTTTCGTAAGAAAAACTAAGGTTTGAAACTTCTATAGCCCTATTAGTGGTTGTTTGCAATTGCTTCTGCTATATTGATGAGATTTTTTGACCACTCTTTTGCTAGTGGTGTTATTTTGATTACTTTTATATTGAGTTCCGTTGCAAGCACTTTGGCACTTTTATCTGAAAACTCTTTTTGTACAAATATTGCTTTTATCTTTTCTTTTCTTGCTTTTTTAATGATACTCTCTAATGCTCTTGGTTTAGGTTCTTTTCCTTCAATTTCTATAGCAAGCTGAGTGAGTCCATAATAAGCAGCAAAATATCCCCATGATGGATGAAATACCATAAATTTCGTCCCTGTTTTAGTATTTGCCAATATCTTGTTGATTTTCTTATCAGTATCACTGATATGGTTCATAAACTTATTGTAATTGGCCATATAATATGCTTTGTTTTGGGCATCTTTACTTACAAGTGCAAATAAAATATTTTTAGCCATAAGTTTTACATTTGCTGGGCTTGTCCAAATATGTGGATCTAATCCGTCGTGATGGTGATCTCCATGTTGCTCTTCATGTGCATTTTCATCATGATGATGCTCTAGCATCTCCATTTTTGCAATACCAGTAGATAAATCAACAATTTTCATCTTTTTGTTTTGATTTGAAAATTTTGCTAACCATGATTCTTCAAACTCTACACCAATAGAAAAATAGATATCAGCTTTTGCTATATCTTTCATCTGAGAGGGTTTTGGTTCATAAGTATGTGGGCTGTTTCCTGGTTTTACCATGGTTGTAACATCTACTTTATCGCCACCAATCTTTTCAACAAATGTTTGCTGTGGCAAGATGCTCACAACGACATTTACATTCGCATACGCTATATTGACACTCAATAACATCAATAATATTTTAAACTTTATCTTCATACTTTTCCTTTTACTACTAAGTTGCATTTGTGAAATAATAGTCAAAGTTTATTCAATTGCAACTTAGTCGCATTTAATAGAGGATCGGCTATAATTCCACTAAAACAATTGCAAAGGTAATAAAAATTGAACCAAAGAACAGTTAAAGCTATGCCATTTTTATTGATTTTATTTAGTTTACTCACCGTATGCTATGGAGACAATCAGCCTGAAATATCTACAAAACACTATCAAGAAGAAATTTTTAAAAGAACAAGTTGTGAAATTAGTAAAAAAAATATAGATAAATTCCAATTTGACATGATTAAAAAAGGGGTAGAAGATAACAATACACTCCTTATAGTTGGTGGCATTCAAGGGGATGAACCTGGTGGTTTTATGGCTGCTTCACTTGTGAGTACCCATTACACCATCACAAAAGGTTCTGTTTGGATTGTGCCAAATCTCAATTTTTACAGCATCATTAAAAGAAGTCGTGGACCATTTGGTGATATGAATAGAAAATTTGCAAAACTATCCAAAAATGACCCTGAATATAAAACTGTTCAGAGAATTAAAAAATATATGACAGATGAGCATGTGAAATTGATTTTAAATCTTCATGATGGAAGTGGATTTTACAGACCACATTATATAGATAGATGGCATCAACCACTTACATGGGGACAAAGTAGTGTTATAGACCAGAAAAAATTACAAAATGTAAAAATGTATGCCAACACTTATGAAATATCCCAACAAGTTGTAGAGCATATCAACAAACACCTTCTTAAAGAAGAGGATAGATACCGAACAAAAAACACACATACAAAGTTCAATAAAACCTATGAAGAAAAAGAGATGGCAAAAACACTTACCTACTATGCAGTAACTCACGGCAAAGCTGCTTTTGGGCATGAAACAAGTAAGAGTCTTAATGTCGCACAAAGAGTTTACTACAAACTGCTTGCAATCGAAAAGTACATGGACATAATGGGCATACAATACAAAAGAGAGTTCCCCTTGACATTAAAAGGGGTAAAACATGCACTTAATGATGATGTGAGCATTAGATTTGAAGATACAAATATTAAAATACCTCTTAAAAACATAAGAAATATACAAAAATATTTTCCAGTACAAAAAGATGGAGTAGTGACATATTTTCCAAATAATCCATTGATTAAGATTATTAAACATTGTAATGTTTATACTGTTTATTATGGCAATAGACGCCTAACAAGATTGGTGGCAGATTACTCTAAACATCTTAATTTTCATACAAAAATAAGATTAATAGTCGATGGAAGAGAAAAATTAGTTGCCTTTGGTGATACTGTAGATGTCAAGAGAGAGTTTCAAGTAGTTGATGAGAAAAAATTCCGTGTTAATGTGATTGGGTATAAAAACCGTTCAGGTGTTGAAACAGGTGTAAATATTAGAAAAAATATGTTTATAAAGCGATACTCCATAGAGAAAAAAGGGAAACTTTATAGAGTAGAATTTTATAAAAAGAAAAATTTTGTAGGGATGGTACTTCTAAATTATGTATGAGCATAACACTAAAATAAAAAAACTGATAAAAGATAAAAACATCAAACTTACTACTGCTAGAGTAGCTATACTAGAAATTTTAGAAAAAGCAAAAAAACCACTGAGTTACGAAGATATTAAAGTTGATATTTCAATGGATAAAGCAACTTTTTATAGAAATATTGCCAAGTTTGAAAAAGAAGATATGATTAACTCTTTTGAATCAAATGATAAGAAAAGGTATTTTGAACTTAAAAAAGAACCCCATGCACACTTTATTTGTATGGAGTGTAATAGTATCCAATGCATCAAAAATATCGATATAACATTGCCAAACTATGAAATATACAATGTAACCATCAATGGCAAATGTCCAGATTGTCAGATATAGGAGATAATTTTTTATGTTTCAATCTTTTTTTAAAAATAAAAAATGGCTTTTATGGGCATATGGTGGTGGAGCTTTGTTACTGGTTTCACTCTATTTTCAAGTGAGTCTTACAGTAGATATTAACAAGTGGTATGGTGGATTTTACGATATTTTACAAAAAGCATCCCAGCACTCTGTGGATGAGTTTTGGCAAGAGATGCTCAAGTTTGCCTATTTGGCATTTCCTTATGTGCTTATTGCCACGGCTACATCATACTTTACAAGAGTTTACTCTTTTAAGTGGCGAGAGGCTATGACATTTGAGTATATTACTCAGTGGAGAGAGTGTAGTAGCGATGTAGAAGGCTCTTCTCAAAGGATGCAGGAGGATATTTATAGATTTGCAAAAATTATTGAGAGTCTTGGACTACAAGTGATTCGAGCGATTATGACACTTATAGCCTTTTTACCTATTTTATGGGGTTTAAGTTCAGGTGTGGATATACCTTTTTTTAAAGATATTGATGGCTCACTTGTATGGGTTGCGTTGGTCGTATCTCTAGGTGGACTTTTTATATCGTGGTTTGTAGGCATAAAACTTCCAGGCTTAGAGTATAACAATCAAAAAGTTGAAGCAGCATTGAGAAAAGAGTTAGTATTTGCTGAAGATGATAAGAGCAATTATGGAAAACCTGATACTATAGTAGAACTTTTTACAGGGCTTCGAGTAAACTACAATCGTCTCTTTTTACACTATGGTTATTTTGATATTTGGGTAAATTCGTTTGAACAACTTATGGTAATAGTACCCTATCTCATTATGGGTCCTGGGCTTTTTACAAGTGTTATAACCTTAGGTGTTTTAGTACAAGTTTCAAATGCGTTTAGTAAAGTAAGGGAATCTTTTTCTATATTTATAGCAAATTGGACAACAGTTACAGAGCTTCGATCTATTCACAAAAGACTTAAAGAGTTTGAATTAAGTATAGGGTACAGGAGTCAAACTTGAAAAAGAGTTTATCAAAATTAAAGGAGCAATCGCAAAAGTAAGTGAGATTGAGAAAGATTGGTTATCGGCTAGAAATTTTAGAAAAAACTACGCAGAGCGTAGCGATGATATTTTTACCGATAAAAACCTCCATCAGGCAGTTTTCCACCAATAATTTTAGGATTATTATTTTTTAAAACATCAAAGAAAAATTCTAAATCTTTTTGTGCATCTTTTGCACGAACATCATTGAGTTGCACATGACTAATGCTATCTGCTACAGCTTCTGGTGTGAGCATAGGGATATATTTATTTACCAGTTTTCCAGCTTTTTGAGGATGAGTTTTATACCATATAAGAGCCTTTGCATACTCTTCATTAAATCGTTTTACAATGTAAGGGTTTACTTTGCCAATGGTCGCCATTCCTGCTTGTGGGATTTTCCCCTCAACATGAAAAACCTCTCCCCACTCTTTTTGCAAATCAGCACTTCTGTATAAATCAGGTGCTATAAGTTTTAACGGAAAAGAGTGTGTTTTTCTAAGAGCCATAGAGATGGCAGGTTCTACTAAGAGGGCATTATCTACTCGTCTCATTATAAGCATCTGCATAGCATCAATAGGTGAACTTACATACTGGATTTTAAAATCTTTTTTAGGGTTTAGCCCCTCTTTTTTAGCAATTTCTTGAAAAACTATATCTGGCATATCTCCACGAAATGGCATTGCTATCTCACACCCTTTAAAATCAGCAAGAGTTTTTTTATTTTTATCTCGTGTCAACATTCCTAGTATTCCCCATACGGAAACATTTTGAAGTTTTATATCAACGCCTTTGTTGTAGAGATTTGCTGCTACATTTGTAGGAACAGCTATAAAGTTAGCCTTCCCACGAAGCGTTAAAGCACGAAGCTCATCAGGTGATTTCCACATAACAAACTTCACATTTTTAGCTACATCTTTTAATGCACCACTATCTATCATTCTTAAAAGTGGATGACTCACTGATGCCATTGGACCACTTAAAACTAAAGTATCAACTTTTTTTACTTCATTTGCTTGTACTGAGAAAGCAAGAGCTACCATAAGTAATATTTTTTTTAACATAATTTTTCCTTTGCAACTGCAAAAATGCGTTTTTGTGAAACATCTCTATGTCTCATAGTTATAACTCGAACAACTGAACATAACATCGCTTTTGATGGCTCATATCCTGATGTTTTAACTAAACTCTCTATCTCTGATTTTAATTGTATATCTGACATTTCATTCCTTTATGATAATCATTTTCAATAGAGGAACTTTAACACGACTTTTCTTAATTCTAAATTAAAGTGATAATAATTATCAATATAAGAACAGATTAAGTTTCATATCTGTAATATTCCGATAAAGATTATCAAAAAGGAGGTGTATGAATAATAATTACACATATTTAAGTGTTTAATGAAGAGGTGCAAAAGCACTTAACACTTTAACTTACTTTATATATCTGATGAAGAGTGACTTAGTCACTGATATATAAATAGCAATTTAAACATATAGAAATACAAGTGGCATGTACTCTCCTAATTTACGATGCCTTTAGTAAAAGATTTAAAGTTTCACCTGTTGTATAGCCAGATTCATATCATACACTCTGTGAATCTGGCAATAAAATTAAAAAAGGAGTCTGTTTGATAGACAAATTACAAAAAAAACTACAAAGATGTATAGAGAGAAAAAGAGCAAATAATTCACAAAGTAGAGAGGTTATTTATAAAATTCTTTATGAGAGTGATGAATGTTTGAGTGTCGAAGAGATATTAGCATTAACAACTGTTGAATATCCTAAAAAAATATCTCTAAATACTGCTTATAGAAATTTAAAATTTTTAGTAGAGTGTGAACTGGTTTTTATGCTTCAAGATGACTTGAAAAAGGCTTACTACTGTTTGTGTAGAGATGAAGTGGATATTTTTGAAATTTGCCCAAAATGCAACAAGATAAAAAGAGTTGAACTAGATGT
>JALTDI010000122.1 GCA_027074255.1 Desulfurellales bacterium | reverse complement strand
AAAGATACCCCAATGCCAAGGTTGTTACAAACGCCAAATGCAAAGGTTTTTTAATGGAATTAATGGAAATCGAAGAAGAAAAATTCATTACGGTAAAAGACGGCGAAGTTTTGGATTTGGGTGATAAGCATCTGAAATTTATCTTTACTCCGTGGGTTCACTGGCCCGAAACAATGATAAGTTATCTTGAAGAGGACAAGATTCTTTTTACGTGCGATTTTTTCGGCTCTCATATGGCAACCAGCAGACTTTTCGGCCCAAAAGACGAGATGCTTATATACGAGGGAGCAAAACACTACTATTCAGAAATAATGATGCCGTTTAGAAACCATATTAAAAAACATATAGCAAAAATCGAAGAGCTGGATTTCGATATCATATGCCCGAGCCACGGATGTATGTACAATAATCCTGAATTTATAATCAACGCATATAAAGACTGGATATCCGACCGCCTCGACAATGAGGTTTTGATACCTTATATTTCAATGCACGGAAGCACAAAAAAGATGGTTGAATATTTAACAAATGCCCTGATTGAAATGGGAATAGATGCAAAACCTTTCAATTTATCAGAATCACCCATCGGCGAGATTGCAATGGCCTTAGTAAACGATGCAACAATTGTATTTGCAACACCTTTTGTTTTGGCGGGAGCCCATCCCTCAATTGCGTCATTGGCCTATCTTGCAAACGCCCTGCGGCCCAAGGCAAAATTTGCATCTATTATCGCATCATACGGATGGGGCGGTAAGGCCGTTGACCACATTACGGGTTTATTGACCAACTTGAAACTGGAATTGATAGACCCCGTACTGGTAAAAGGCGACCCGAAAGGAAATGATTTTAAAGCTCTGGATGATTTAGCTCAAAAGATTTATGAAAAACACAAGAGCTCAGGATTGATTGATTGAGTTTGAACATATGTATATAAACGAAAAGAAGGCCTGATAGAATCTCCAAAGAGGTGCTACTACTCGGCAAAATAGGAGTTAGGGAGCTATTCCCCGACTCCTATTTAAGAATATGAAAAAATCTAAAAGAATCGAAAAAGATAATAAGATTTTAAAAAAATTCATATCGGTATATTGTCGGGAAAACCACATTAAAAAGGGTGTAGAAGAATATAAAGACGGATACTGCAAGGATTGCTACGAATTGCTTCAATATGCCGTAAAAAGAAATGAATTATGCCCTCTCGAGCCTAAACCTCAGTGCAAACATTGTAAGGTGCATTGTTATTCTCCCAAAAACAGGCAGAAAATAAAAGAAATTATGAAATTCAGCGGTATTTACTTAATAAAGCACGGCAGAATTGACTTGATACTACATTATATATTCTAAAACCTATTTTATGGTAAGCCTGACAGGAGTTCCGAATTTTAGAAATTTCTTAAGTTTTTGAGGAACTTCTATTCTTACAGGAACAAGCGGATTGTGCTTATTGCATATATTAAAAACATCTACTCCGCCTATCTTCATAACCTTCCCGTCCAATGTATTTTGGCCGGTTTTTATTAAAATTTTCATTCCAACCCTGAAATATTTTATATATTTTACTTTAATATAAGCTTTTACATAAAGAGAATGAGGTTCATACAGATACATTATCACACTGGATTGGGATACGCTGTCGCCCGGATGCAGAACATCTTTTGCCACAACACCGTTAATAGGGCTTACCATACGTGTATATGACAGCATAAGTTTTGCAGCTCTTACATCCTGTTTAAGAATTCCGACCTCTCTTTCTACATCTGTATATCTGTAATTATCGGAACCGAATTGGTCTTTTAATTGGCTTAATCTAAAAACAAAAGCATCCAATTTCGCTTTGGTTTTTTCTAAATTAGCTCTATACATAGTATCATCAATCAAAACTATAAGCTGACCTTTTTTAACCGTATCTCCGCTTCTTACATAAATTTTTTGTATTTTACCCGAAACATAAGAGGGTGAAACGGCTATAACATCGGCAGAAACAAAAGCATCGTCGAATGTCTTGTATATAAGCCCGCTATATATATCAGAATAAATAAGCGGAATAAGAACAATAGCCAAAATCGATAAAACGGCATATACGATTTTCAGCGTCTCTTTTTTAATTTTCATACGTAGGATTTTAGATATTTTTCATTCCAAATGCAATCTTTTATAAAATATGTAAGAAAAAGATGCATACAAAATTGACGAGACGGTCAAATCAAGAAGATAATATAAGTTAAGTTGTTTTAAAATCAAAGAAACAGATAAAAGAGTAAAAAAGAGCAATACCACATCCAAATCCATAAACATATTAAATTTCAAACCGCCTATCTTTTTATTTACAAAGTAAACCAAAAACAGCATATTTACAACACCGGATACACTCAGTGCAACAGCAAGCCCGCTGAATCCGTAGAGCAAACCCAAAATGACGGACAGTACTACGGAAAAGACCGCGGCAATACCGGATGCTTTGAGAGGCGTTTTTGCATCCTTTAAGGCATAGAACAGATTGGATAATATTTTTGTTTGAGAAAAGAAAAAGAAACTTAGAATCATTATAGAAAGAGCAAGATTTGTATTATTTAGAGACGTTTCGTTAAATTTCCCGTGCTTAAACAGTAAATCAACTACATCCCTTCCGAAAAAAAGAAAAAATAGAGTTGTTGATACGGATATCAGGCTTACAAGCTTTATAAC
>JALTDI010000121.1 GCA_027074255.1 Desulfurellales bacterium | reverse complement strand
TGGAAGACGTCAGGGAAACCATGATTTCAGAATCCGTTATAAGAACGCGCACAAAAAGAACAAAACATACAAACTATCTGCCCTATGAACACAAAAAAATTATGGGCTTTGACGTATATATCGGGAAAAATGCACGGGGCAACGATTATGTAACAATGAAGCTGGCAAATAAATATGATTTGTGGTTTCATGCTCACAGCAGACCTTCGGCTCACCTCATATTAAAAAATCATAGTAGATTGCAAAATATAGATGATAATGTTAAGATGGCGTGTGCTTATGAGGTGGCTTTAAGGACAAAAGCCGCAGACGGTGAAAAGATTAATGTGGATTACACTTTTGTAAAAAACATAAAAAAACCGAAAGGGCTGAAAGTGGGGCTTGTTTTCTATTCCGATTTTAAAAGCATAAGGGTTAAAAAAGATGAACCCGGTTGACATAGTTTTTGGCGTTTTCATAGCTATTATGGCAATAAAGGGTGTAATAAAGGGCTTCATCAGGGAATTTTTCGGCCTTGCCGCCCTGCTTCTGGGTATATTCAGCGCTCACATACTGCATCCTTCATTAGGCGCAGTATTTGCGAAACATTTGACAATCAGCCACACGACAGCAAACATCACAGCCTTTTTTATAATATTTTTTATCGTTTATATAATAACATTCTTTATAGGGATGATTATAGCATCATTAATCAAAAAGATAGATCTCGGTTTTTTGGACAGGATTTTCGGTTTTACATTCGGCGTATCCAAAGCGCTGATAGTTATGATTATTTTGGTGCTGTTTTTTGATAGCTTTCCTGTTTTTAATTCATTCTCTCAGAATTTAAAGAAAGATTCTTTTCTGTATTCTTTGACCGAGAAATTCATATACTCGACGGATATGATTAATAAAGTAGAACAAATAATTGTAAAAAGAGGTAAAAAAGCATGAGAAAAATGAGGGTTTTGACGGCACTTTTAATCTTGATTGCAATTGCATATATTGCTTATGAGTACACACCTATTGCGGTAAGAAACGGTATCAATGTTACAATAAACTCTCCCGAAAATTACTTTTCCAAATATAAAGACGTCAATATCGACATATCCGACAAAAATGCCGGAATTAAAAATATATCCATCCAAATAGTTTCTATGAACACGGTTATAAAGCTTTATACGAAAACATTTGAGGATAATTTCATAAAAAACTTTAAAATCAAGTTCAAAACCGACAAAATCATACCCGACGGTAAAGCAGTTATGATCGTTAGTGTCAGCGATTACAGCAGAAATAATTTTCTAAACGGGTTCACAAAAACCATAAGAAGGAATATTATCGTTGACTCTAAAAAGCCCGTAGTGCATCTTTTAAGCGGAATTGACAGAATAAGAATAACCGGAACGGCACTTGCTGTTTTTTATGCAAAAGACAGCAATCTCAAAGAGGTTTATGTAGGCGTATCTCACGACGGAATAACCGACAAATTCAAAGCGTTTGATGCAAGTTCATTTTTTAATAAAAAAAATGTTTATCTCGGTTTTTTTACATATCGATTAAGTAAAGACAAAAATTATTCGACAAATGTCTATGCTGTTGATACAGCTGGCAATGTAACTGTTGTTCACATACCGGTTTATTATTCCGATATAAAAATTAGAAAATCAAAAATAAACATAACCGACAGCTTTATAAAAAATAAGGTTCTTGCAATTATGGAAAACGAAAATATACAAAAGAAAGATAACCTGCTTGACGATTTTTTATACGTTAACAACACTGTAAGAAAACAGGATGCCGAGAAGATAATGCAGATATGCGCAAAATCTGAGCCTGAGTTTTTATGGAAAGGCAGATTCGAACAATTAAAAAACTCAAAGGTCACGGCAACATTCGGCGACAAACGATCTTATTATTACAAAGGCAAATTGATTGATATTAAACATCATATGGGCTACGATTTGGCAAGCATAAGAAACGCAAGGGTAAATGCCGCAAATAGCGGGATAATTGTTTTTGAGGGATATCTCGGTGTTTACGGCAATGCTATGATAATAGATCACGGTTTTGGCATATTTAGTTTATATGGTCACCTAAGCGAGTTTTTATCAAAAGTTGGAGAAAAGGTCAGAAAAGGCCAATACATTGCTATAACAGACACAACAGGCCTTGCCGGCGGAGACCACCTCCATTTTGATGTTCTCGTTGACGGTTACTATACAAACCCCATTGACTGGTGGGATCCGCACTGGATAAAAACACATATAACATCCGTTCTCAGAGAGGCAAGAACCAGACTGTCATTGATAGATTAGCATAAAGTCAATGCGCTTTGATATAGACCCGACCAAAGAACCCATACTAAAAAGCATTATATATCTGTCCATTCCCATGATGCTTGAAATGGGCGCCCAAAACGTATTCAATCTCGTCGACACTTTTTTTGTTTCGCGCATTGCCTATGAAGCAATAGGCGCTCTTGTTGCATCCAGTATGGTTATGTTTTTGTTTATGAGCATAGCGATAGGGATTTCAACCGCAGCCGGCATGTATGTTGCAACATATTGGGGAGCTAAAAAATACAAAAGGGCAAAACTTCTATACTCAAACTCGCTTTTACTCTCAATCTGCATATCAATAATCGTCAGCGCGGCGGTAATCAGTTATTTATCCGAAATACTCGGCATAGTAGGTTTAAAAGGCTCCACTTTTATATT
>JALTDI010000120.1 GCA_027074255.1 Desulfurellales bacterium | reverse complement strand
GAAAAAGCTTATCTTGCCGGTGAGATGAGCGGTCATATCTTTTTTGCGGACAGATACTTCGGTTATGATGATGCTGTGTATGTTTCTTTAAGGCTGCTTGAAATCATAACAAGGAATAAAATCGACCTTATTGAGTGGAAAAAAAGCCTGCCGAAGACCTTTAATACACCTGAAATCAGGGTGGAGTGTCCTGATAATATAAAGAAACCTGTGGTAGAAAAACTGATACGCTATTTCGAGGATAATCGAAAAATGTTTAACATAGAAAAAATCATTACAATAGATGGTATCAGATTTGAAACAGGTTTCGGGTGGGCTTTAATAAGAGCGAGCAACACGCAGCCTTCTTTGGTTTTGAGGTTTGAGGCTGATTCTCTTGCAAAGCTCACCGATTTAAAAAATAAAGTGATTGAAATTGTCAATGTGACGATAAGCAAAAATTTGTCATAAAAATAATTGTTATTTTGACAAATCCCCTTTTGTTTTATAGTATCCGTTTTGGATTTTATCGATTGAGAGGTTTTTATGAATTTGGGTTTGGGAATTATCAAAGAAAAATTGGAAAATGAAGAATGCTTGAACGCAGAAGACGCTAAAAAAATTCTATCGTCGGATGATTTAATTGCCGTGGGTGAGCTGGCAAGAAAGCTTAAATACAAGAAAAGCGGCAAAAAGGTCTATTTTGTATTTAACAAACATATAAATTATACGAATCTATGTGTTTCCAAATGTAAATTCTGCGCTTTTTATAGAAACGGCGACGAACCCGATGCCTATACTATGGAAATAGATGATATTATAGAAGAAATTGAAAAAATGCCAGACGGTATAAGGGAAGTTCATATAGTTGGAGGCCTGCATCCTACCAAGCCTTTTTCATATTATGTCGATATGGTAAGCTCAATCAAGAAGCATTTTAAAAATGTAAATGTTAAAGCTTTTACAGCTGTTGAAATAGACTATTTTTCCCATCTTGAAGGGATAAGCTATGAGGAAACGCTTAAAACTTTAAAAGCTGCAGGGCTTGATTCTATGCCCGGAGGCGGTGCGGAAGTATTTTCATACAGGGTGAGAAAAGTGTTATATCCGAATAAAATCCCGTATGAAAAATGGGCTGAGGTGCATAGAATCGCACACTCTTTAAGTATACCGACAAACGCCACGCTGCTTTTCGGACATATAGAAACTGACGATGAGATTATAGACCACCTGTTTAAGCTGAGGAGGATTCAGGATGAATCACCCGGTTTTTTGTGTTTTATACCGCTCAGTTTTCATCCCGACAATACTCCTTTTTTAAGCAAAATCAAGAAAGTGGATGCGGTAAGGGAGCTGAAGGTTCTTGCACTATCAAGGCTGATTCTTGATAATTTTCCCCATATCAAGGCATATTGGGTTATGCTTTCTCCAAAGGTAGGACAAATTGGTATGCATTTTGGTGCTGACGATGTTGACGGAACAATAGGCCATGAGCGGGTAACTCATGCTGCTGGTGCAAAAAGCCCAATAGGGTTGGCCAAAAGGAACATTATAAATATGATACTAAACGCCGGTTTTATTCCGGTTGAACGAGATGCTTTATATAACGAACTATCGGTGTATGATGAACAGGATATATAAAAAAATAGATAACGGTGAGAGGATAACAAAAAAAGAGGCGATAGAACTATTAGAAAAGGGAGATTTTTTAAAATTAGGCGAGTTGGCCAATAAAATCAGATTCAAAAAGCATCCTGAAAAAACAGTTACGTTCATACTTGATACTAATATAAATTATACCAATATCTGCTATGTTGGATGTATGTTCTGTGCCTTTTACAGAAATAGGAACGATAAGGATGCCTACACGCTCGGTATTGAGCAGATGAGGATTAAGATTAAGGATGCCGAAAAGAAAGGCATAGAAACGGCTTTGATTCAGGGAGGGCTGAATCCTGCAATACCATATAAATATTATCTTGAGATGGTTAGAAAACTTTCAAAAAGCAGTGTTCATATACATGCCTTTTCACCGCCCGAGATTGACCTTATGGCCAAGATTTCCAAAAAGAGCATTAAAGAGGTCTTGATTGATTTAAAAAATGCCGGTTTAACAACAATACCGGGCGGCGGAGCAGAGATACTCGCAGAAAATGTCAGAAAAAGAATATCTCCGAAAAAGATAGATACGGATAGATGGCTTGAAATAATGAAGGAAGCGCATAACCTGAATATAAGAACAACGGCAACGATGATGTTCGGGCATGTTGAAACAAAGAAAGATATAGTTGAACACCTCATCAGGCTGAGAGAGCTGCAGGATGAAACGCACGGTTTTAGCGCTTTCATAGCGTGGGATTTCAAAAAGGAGAATAACGAGCTTGGAAAACGTATTGAAAGAAGCGTGACGGGAATAGATTATTTGAGAATTGTTGCGATATCACGCATAATTTTGGATAATTTTGATAATATTCAAGCCTCCTGGGCATCTCAGGGAAAGGATGTTGGTGAGATAGCCCTTCATTTCGGGGCAAACGATATGGGCAGTATGCTCGTTGAAGAAAACGTTATGAGACAGGCAGGTTTTAGAGCTGAATCTACAATAGAAGATATAGCTTACGTGATTAAAAAAGCCGGATTTCAGCCTGCTTTGAGAAGCACAGAGTATAAAATAGTCAAATACCTTTAATATTAAATTCCTTATAAGAATTTTGACAATCAC
>JALTDI010000119.1 GCA_027074255.1 Desulfurellales bacterium | reverse complement strand
ATGACCGCTTTGTTCCATTTTATTTTTGTTCCGCTGACCCTCGGACTAGTTGTTCTGGTCGCTATAATGGAAACGAAATATGTAAAAAGCGGCAATGAAACTTATCTAAGGATGACTAAATTTTTCGGCAAACTCTTTCTTATCAACTTTGCATTGGGTCTTGTAACCGGCTTGACTTTGGAGTTTCAGTTCGGAATGAACTGGGCAAGGTATTCAAAATTCGTTGGTGATATATTTGGTCCTCCTTTGGCTATCGAGGCCACGGTGGCTTTTTTCCTTGAATCAACATTCTTGGGTGTCTGGATATTCGGATGGAAAAAGCTATCCAAGAAGATGCACGCTATTTCAATATGGCTTGTGGCTTTCGGAACAAACATATCAGCTTTGTGGATATTAATAGCCAATTCGTGGATGCAGCACCCCGTAGGTTATGTTGTAAAAGGCGGAAAAGCCCGCTTTGTCGATTTTTGGGCTGCTGCTACACAACCGTTTGCACTGCTTGAATTCACTCATACGATAACGGCAGCATACGTAGTGGGAGCTTTTTTTGTAATGGGTGTTTCAGCATATCATCTGTTAAGAAACAACGAGGTTGATTTGTTTAAAAAGGCGTTTAAGATAGGCGCCGCGTTTAGTATTTTTGCAACAATTGCCGTATTTTTAACGGGAGATCTGCACGCATCCGAGGTTGCAAAAACTCAGCCTACAAAACTTGCCGCGATGGAGTCCGTGTGGAATACGCAAAAAGGCGCGCCGATGTATCTTTTTATTGTCCCAAACCCTAAAGAGGAGAAAAACAGCGTTGAGGCAATAGGAATACCAAAGGCGTTAAGCATCCTGGCATACCACAACCCGAATGCTACCGTTAAGGGTCTGAAATCTTTTCCTAAAAACGACAGGCCTCCTATTCTTATAACATTTCTTTCTTTTAGAGGTATGGTAGGGCTCGGCACATTATTTGTTTTGATAGCTATTTTTGCCTACGCTTATATGAAAAGAGACACTTTATTAGACAAAAGATGGTTTTTGAAGATGATGATTTATGTCATACCCCTGCCTTATTTGGCAATAGAGCTGGGTTGGATTGTTGCAGAGGTCGGAAGACAGCCCTGGATTGTATATGGCTTGATGAAAACGGCAAATGCAACGTCAACAGCGGTTATGGTTTCACAAATCGTAATGTCTCTGATAGGTTTTGTGGCTTTGTATAGTATGTTGGGAATTATAGACATCTACCTTTTGATAAAATATGCAAGGAAGGGACCGGAATCTGCGGAAAAAATAACAGCCGAAAGTGGAGGTTATTGATATGTTAAATACAATATGGTTTGCTATATGGGGATTGCTCTGGGCGGTATATTTTATGCTCGACGGGTTTGATTTCGGGGCTGGAATCCTCCATCCTTTTATCGCAAAAAGCGATATTGAAAGAAGAATGGTTATAAATACATTGGGGCCTGTTTGGGATGGTAATGAAGTATGGCTTGTGACAGCAGGCGGTGTTACCTTTGCAGCATTTCCAACAACGTATGCTTATATGTTCAGTTACCTTTATACACCGTTGTTTTTCATTCTTTTCTCTTTGATTCTAAGAGGTGTTTCCTTTGAATTCAGAGGCAAGATACAATCCGCAGGCTGGGCGAAACTTTGGGATTTTGTTATATTTTTATTTTCTTTTTTGCCGGCTTTATTATTCGGCGTGGCATTTGGGAACATATTCGAAGGGTTGCCTATGGACGCTGCCGGATATCATGGAACATTGATTAAACTGCTAAATCCCTACGGTTTGCTGACAGGCATATTTTTCGTTTTGCTGTTTATCGAGCACGGTGCTTTATGGGTTTCTATAAAATCAACCGGCACTGTTTCCGACAGAGCCAAAGCCGCTGCATCCAAAATTTGGATTATACTGCTTATTGTTGCAGTTTTGTTTTTAATTTATACAAAATTTGCCACATTGCTTTATAATAATTACTTTTCAAATCCTGTGTGGTTTATAGTTCCGCTTATAGCTGTGATATCTCTCTTAATGATTAAGGTTTTTATGAAAAGTTCCTATATAAAATCATTTTATGCATCCTGTCTAACAATACTGTCCGTTGTGTTTACCGGGATCGTCGGATTATATCCCAATCTTATACCATCCAGCATAAATAAGGCATACAGCCTGACGGCTTTTAACTCATCTTCCGGTCCGTACACACTTAAAGCAATGCTTATAGTTGTGGTGATTTTTGTGCCCATAGTCATAGCTTATCAAATATGGTCATATAAGGTTTTCAGCAAACCCTTGTCAGAAGAAGATATGCACGATACAGAGGTAGAAACCTATTAATTAATATCAAGAGCCCTTAAAATAAGGGCTCTTTTTTTGACATTTATCTCATTTTAATATATTTTCAACTATAACTTGCGCCCGTGGCTCAACTGGATAGAGCAACGGACTTCGGATCCGTCGGCTGGGGGTTCGAATCCCTCCGGGCGCACCAATGAAAATCTGCTGCAATACAAATTTCAACTCATTACGCAAATTTAATCTTTCTAACATATGCTTTTTGTACATTTAATATTTAATATCACTTTACAATTAAGAACAAATACAGCAAAGATGCTTAGGTCATTCCATATATAGACAATGCAAAAAAGCGTATCTCATTTGTTTAACTGTGCGGGCTTCCTAAAATACAATTCAGAGATTAAAAGAAAAGT
>JALTDI010000118.1 GCA_027074255.1 Desulfurellales bacterium | reverse complement strand
CTTGAGCACTCTTTTGCAGATAAATCTTTATCAGAACGTGTTGCAGAGAGTATGGAAAAGAAAAACTACAAAATAGAACCGTACAGCGACTCTCACTTTTTAGAATTCAAGAGGTTATTGTTTTCATGGATGTTCAGCTACGGTGCTCCTGATATAAAACTTATCAACAATCTGCAGGCAGTCATTAAAAACAGCCGGATAATAATCGCTTTCAGGGATAAAAACGCAATAGCAGCCGTAATGACACTGAGAAAACGAGTAAATAAAGACATATTCCTCATTAATAAAAACGATTTTAACGACGAGGCCGACTTTATTTTGGTTGAAGAGGCTCTGAACTCTCAGGGTGAAGGACAAGCCGTAGCGAGAATCTATCTTGACAGCGATAACTCATCGGTTGAGAATTTTTTGAAAGAAAAGGGGTTTAACTATAAAAATGTAGTAAAATTTTCCGATTCAGCAAAAAAACTATCGGTTTTTGAGGGTATTTTATGAAAGAGTTTAAATATGGCGTTGATAAATTAACACCCGGCATAGCTATGGATATTGCTGAGGGTAAAATAAAAGGAGTTTTGTGCGACAGCGCCGAAACAAAAATTAACAGCGGATTTAACAATGTTGTAGAAATACTCAAAAAAGACGAGGCTGTTTACGGCATAAACACGGGGTTCGGCTCTTTGTGCAGAACAAAAATTTCGAAGAAAGATACGGCCAAACTCCAATATAACATATTAAAAAGCCACGCCTGCGGTGTGGGAGCACCTGTTGATTCCATACTTGCGAAACTGATGATGGTTATAAAAGTTCACTCGCTTTCTTTCGGTTTTTCCGGCGTTTCAACCGGAACTATCCAAAGAATTCTATGGCATATTGAAAACAATATAATTCCCGTGGTGCCAAGCAAGGGTTCGGTTGGTGCAAGCGGCGACCTTGCGCCCCTGGCTCATCTTTTCTTACCTCTAATAGGATTGGGCAAGGTTGTGGATGACGGCATCATTTATGATACCGAAACGATTTTGAAAAAATACGACATAAAACCCCTCCATTTACATCCCAAGGAGGGCTTAGCATTAATAAACGGAACACAGTTTATGAGCGCTCACGGTGTTTATGGACTTGTCAGATTTGCAAGATGCCTTGATAATTCCGATATAATATCGGCTATTACCATCGAAGCCCTTAAAGCATCGGCAACACCTTTCCATAAAGAACTGCACAACCTTAGAGCCTATGAGGGGAATGTATATGTTGCCCAAAGGATGAGAGCTCTGCTTAAAGGCTCTGAAATTTTAAGGTCTCATAAACACTGCAATAAGGTTCAGGACCCCTACTCTCTGCGCTGCATACCGCAGGTGGCCGGAGCAGCAAGAAACGCTTTTTTACACCTAAAAGAAATCCTTACAACGGAGCTGAATTCTGTAACGGACAATCCTGTTATTATAGATAAAGATACGGTAATAAGCGGAGGCAATTTCCACGGTGAACCCATAGCAATGCCAATGGATTATGCGGCTCTTGCAGCAGCAGAATTGGGCAATATTTCAGACAGAAGAGCCTATCTTCTGCTCAGCGGAGATGAGGATGGTCTCCCGAAAATGCTGCTTGAAAATATCGGCATAAACTCCGGGTTTATGATACCTCAATACGTAAGTGCAGCCTTGGCAAGTGAAAACAAGACTTTGAGTTTCCCGGCATCGGCAGACAGTATCCCGACATCATTGGGACAAGAAGACCATGTAAGCATGGGCTCAATATCGTCAAGAAAATTCAATATGATTTTGGACAATCTGGAAAATATACTGTCGGTGGAACTTCTTCTTGCGGCGCAGGCTTTTGAATTCAGAAGACCGTTAAAATCTTCCAAGGTAATTGAGGCCTGCTATGAATACATAAGGCAAAAAATTGATTTTGCAGAAGAAGACAGAGTTTTTAGTGATGACATTTTAAAGGCAAGGGATATAATTATAAGTAACAGGCTTGTTGAAATAGTGAACAGTATGACTGAGGCGGAGGATAAAAACTTAGAATCCAAATTCACTGTTTATTGAGGGTGAAAAAATGGGTGATATCTATTTAAGCGGCAGTTTTGATTGGGTCGGACGAGTTGACGGAAACGCCAAAGAACAGCTAAGATGGCATCAAGTAGTGAAAAAAATCGACTTGGACAAAACAGAAAGGTTTGATAAAAAGGGCTTTTGTATAATAGGCTTTAAAAGTGATGCAGGCGTAAAAAGGAACAAAGGAAGAGCGGGAGCAAGATTTGCCCCCGATACCATAAGGAAGTATTTATCTTCAATGCCTTGGTATTTTAATGATATAAACCTATATGATGCGGGTGACGTTATCTGCGAAGATAACTTGGAAAGTGCCCAATCAATACTTGGAGAAAAAGTAAATACCATATTCGATATGGGCTTGTTCCCTATTATCTTGGGCGGCGGACACGAGGTGGCCTTCGGCTCAATAATGGGCTTTTATAAACACTTCAACAAAATGCCTTCTATTGTT
Source organism: Desulfurellales bacterium (assembly GCA_027074255.1). Lineage (GTDB taxonomy): Bacteria > Campylobacterota_A > Desulfurellia > Desulfurellales > Hippeaceae > S144-51. The sequence goes on along the minus strand of JALTDI010000118.1, from coordinate 6,460 downwards.
AATTTCGATGCTCATTTTGATATGAGAAGCTATGAAAACGGCGCTTCAAGCGGAACATCGTTTAGGCAAATAGCGGATATATGCAAAGAAAACTCCGAGGCTTTTAAATACCTCTGCATCGGCATTCAGAAATCTTCAAACACACAGGAGCTTTTCGACTGTGCAAGAAGCTACTCGGCAAAATGGATAGATATGGAAATGATTAGGTTTAACGAAAAAGCGGCGTTAAGCAAGCTTGATACATTTCTCAACGATTCGGAAGATATCCATCTGACCATCTGCATGGATGCGTTCGCCCAAAGCATAGCTCACGGCGTCAGTGCCCCTCAGCCGTTCGGTATGAATGTCGGCGAGTTTTTAACTTTTTTTTATTACGTGTTAAAGAGCTCTAAGGTGAGAAGTTTTGATATAGCGGAAATCTCTCCGCCCTTGGATTTGAATGACGAGACATCACTTTTGGGCGCTAATATAATTTTTAGGTTGGCGGATAAAACCGCCGGGAACTTATCGTAAATAAATCCAATTAAAGAAGGAGGTTGGTATGAGGTTCAAAAGTCTGTTTTTGGGTATTGTTCTTTCACTTATGTCGGTAAGCTTAGCTTTTGCCGGAGGTGTTATTAAAATCGGATTCTTCTCACCATTAACAGGATTTGCAGCAGCAGACGGTACAAGCGCAAAACATGCCGCCATGCTTGCCGTGGAAAAAATTAACGCAACAGGCGGGATTCTCGGCAAAAAGGTAAAACTTATTGTTTACGACGATGCGGCAAGCTCTCAGCAGGCAGTAGCCATAGCGAGAAAACTGATTCAGGAAAACAAAGTGACTGCGGTTGTCAGCGGCTCATACAGCACACCCACAAGGGCATCAGCGCCTATATACCAAAGATATCACATACCTTTGGTTGTTGCTTATGCTACACATCCTTCAATCACCAAAGCCGGAAATTATGTTTTCAGAATCGGTTTTTTGGCAACAGTGGAAGGGAAAGCGGGCGGTTATGTAGCAGCAAAAGTCCTTCATGCCAAAAGAATAGCCGTTTTGACAATGGATAACGATTTTGGCAGGTCTCTTTCAAAGGGCTTCGTTGAAGAGGCACAAAAAAGCGGTGCTAAAATCGTTGCCAATATGAGCTTTGCACTCGGAGCACAGGATATGTCTCCGTTCCTAACAAAGATAAAAGCACTGAATCCGGATTTAATCTACTGCACAGGATACTATTCGGAGGGAGCGCTGACGGTTAAACAGGCCAAGAGTTTAGGCATAAAAGCGACTATCCTGGGGCAGGAAGGATTCGATTCACCGATGTTTTTAAAGATTTCAGGTGACGCGGCAAACGGAACAATAATTACAACAGACTTAAATAGAAACGATCAAAGGCCCATAGCAAAGTGGTTTATAACTCAATATAGAAAAGAATACAAGATGGAGCCCGATATGGTCGGAGCTTCAAGCTTCGATGCAGTGTATGTCCTCTCGGAGGCTATTAAAAAAGCTAAAAGCACAAAGGCAGCGAAGATTAGGAATGCCCTTGCTCACATTAAAAACTTCAACGGAGTAACAGGCTTCATCAAGGGGTTTACAAAAGACGGAGAGGTTGTAAAGCCCGTTCAGATTCAGAAGGTTGTAAACGGACAATTTACCTATTTCGGCGTGGTTGATAAACCGAGCATAATTACACCGAAAGATTAAAAATAAGGGAGGGTCACCCTCCCTTTGTCCTTAAACGGAGGTTGACAGATGAAAAAAATGGAAAAAGTCATCCTGCCGGATTATTTACCCGAATATCCGAAGTTTGCAGAGGGTATTAGAAGAGCGCCGGCAAGATATTTTAACCTAAACGAATATCAGACGAAATTGGCGCTTAAAAATGCCCTGCGGTATATACCGAAAAATCTTCACGAAAAAATCGCTCCAGAATTTTTGGAAGAGTTGATAACAAGAGGAAGAATTTACGGATACAGGTATCGACCGGAGGGTAGAATCTGGGGAAAACCTATTAATCAATATGAGGGAAAAACTTTGGAGGGCAAAGCCTTTCAGGTAATGATAGACAACAACCTCGATTTTGATATTGCCCTTTATCCTTATGAACTGACAACATACGGAGAGACCGGCCAGGTCTTTCAAAACTGGATGCAGTATATGTTGGTAAAAAAATACCTCGAAATTATGACGGATGAGCAGACGCTTGTTGTAGCCTCAGGACACCCTCTCGGGCTCTTTCCTTCACATAAAAATGCTCCGAGGGTCATAAACACAAATTCGATGATGGTCGGAATGTTTGATAATCCGGAGGATTGGCATATTGCAGCCCAGCTTGGTGTTGCAAACTATGGACAGATGACAGCCGGCGGCTGGATGTACATAGGCCCGCAGGGCATCGTTCACGGTACATATATAACAGTTCTGAATGCTGCAAAACTATTCTTGGGCGTTCCCTGGGACAGCGATATATCAGGCCATCTTTTTGTAAGCTCAGGACTCGGCGGAATGAGCGGCGCACAGGCAAAAGCCGTTGAGATAGCCGGAGGCGTGGGAATAATAGCCGAGGTTGACAAATCGAGGATAGATACACGATACAGCCAAGGCTGGGTAAGCAGGGTTACAGACAAACTTGATGAAGCTTTTGAAATTGCAGCTGAATACTTAGATAAAAAAAAGCCGATTTCTGTAGCATATCACGGCAACATAGTGGATTTGTTAGAATATATGGTTGAAAATAACATAAAGCCCGAATTAATAAGCGACCAAACTTCTTGTCACGTTCCCTACGAAGGCGGATATATCCCTTATGGCTTGAGTCTTGAAGAAGCAAGAAAAATGATAAAGGAAAACCACAGCTTGTTTGTAAAAAAGGTTAATCAATCGTTAAAAAAACATTTTGAGCTAATAAAGACGCTGCATATGCGAGGCGGATATTTTTGGGATTACGGCAACAGCTTTTTAAAGGCTGTTTTTGATGCCGGTGTCAGTGAAGTTGCAAAAAACGGCAAGACAACCGATGAGGGTTTCATCTTCCCCTCCTACGTTGAAGATATAATGGGTCCTTTATACTTTGACTACGGATACGGGCCTTTTAGGTGGGTTTGTTTATCCCACAACCACGAAGATTTAAAAAGAACGGATTTGGCAGCATCCGAAATTATAGATCCGACAAGAAGAATGCAGGATAGAGACAACTATCACTGGATTAAAAACGCAGAAAAAAACAATCTTGTTGTGGGAACAGAAGCCAGAATTCTTTATGCCGATGCTCCTACAAGGGTGAAAATAGCGCTTAAATTCAACGAGATGATAAGGAAAAAGGAGATTGGTCCCATTATGCTCGGACGAGACCACCACGACACAGGAGGAACGGATTCTCCGTTTAGAGAAACGGCTAACATAAAAGACGGAAGCAATATTATGGCTGATATGGCTGTTCACTGCTTTGCGGGCAATGCGGCAAGGGGTATGAGCATGGTCGTGCTCTCAAACGGAGGCGGAGTCGGTATAGGAAAAGCAAAAAACGGCGGATTCGGACTTGTATTGGATGGTTCTGCGCGTGTGGATAGTATTATAAAAGAGGCGCTGGATTGGGATGTTATGGTCGGTGTTTCAAGAAGAGCCTGGGCAAGAAATGAACACGCTATTGAGGTTGCAAATGCTTGGATTGATGAAAAAGACGGTATGATAACACTGCCCCAAATTGCAGATGATAAATTGATAGAAGATGCTGTAAAAGAGAGGCTGAAAAAATAAAATGACGGATTTACTGGTTATCAATGCAAACCTTTTCAGGATAAGCGATAACTTAAAAAAGCCCAGAACAAAAGAACAATTGAAAGAACTTTTTCCAATTGAAAATGGGGCATTTGCCGTTAATGATGGAAAATTTATTGATATAGGCAGCACAAAAGAACTGCTGAAAAAATATTCACACAAAACAAAAGAGGTAGTCGATGCCAAAAACAGAGCCATTTTACCCGGATTTGTGGACCCTCATACTCACGCCCTTTTTAAAGGAACAAGAGAAAATGAGTTTAAAATGCGCCTCGAAGGTAAAAGCTATATGGAGATACTCAATGCAGGCGGAGGAATACTCAATTCGGTTAAAAATATAAGGAATTCCAATATTGATGAGCTTGCGGAAAATCTTGCCAAAAGAGTAAAATTGTTTTTTGTATACGGAACAACAACATTTGAGGCAAAGAGCGGCTACGGTCTTGATTTTGAGAATGAAATAAAAATGCTTGAAGCTATTAAAAAGGTTAATTTAGAAACGGATGCCGAAATTATACCTACATTTATAGGGGCTCATGCAATTCCGTATGAATATAGAAACAACAAAAAAGCCTACATAGATATCATCATAAACGAAATGATTCCCTACATCGCTGAGCACAAACTGGCTGAATTCATAGATGTATTTTGTGAAAAGGGTGTTTACAGCGCAGAAGAAACTAAAATGATACTAACAGCCGGTATGGAATACGGACTCAAAGCAAAGATTCATTCTGACGAAATAGAGGCCATAGGCTGCACCGAGCTGGCAAAAGAAATAAAGATGTTCTCCTGCGACCATCTGCTGAAAATTACAAACAGAGGGCTCAATGCGTTAAAAAGCACAGATACTATTGCAACGCTTCTGCCGGGGACAGCGTTTAGTTTGAAGGAAAAGTACGCACCAGCAAGAGCAATTATCGATTATGGTATAGCACCCGCAATAGCAACGGACTGCAACCCGGGCAGCTCATACAGCGAATCTATGCCTGAAATAATAACACTTTCTGTTATGCAGATGGGCATGACGCCGGAAGAAGCCTTATCGGCGGCAACAATCAATGCTGCTTATGCAATAGACAAAGCCGAACATATCGGCAGCATAGACATCGGCAAACAGGCGGATTTTATAATTTTAAATGAAAACAGCTATCTGTTTATTCCTTATCACTACGGCATAAACCCCGTTAATTCAACATACAAAAAGGGCGTGAAAGTTGCTTTTTCAGCAAATAATTAACGGCTTGATAATAGGCGGCATATACGCACTCATATCAATGGGTCTTGCTCTTGTATACGGTATCCTGCGGATTATACATGTTGCTCATGCAGGTGTATATGTTGTAGGTGCATATGTTGGTTTGTACACATTTCTTTTAACCGGCAGTTTTATTTTTGCGATTTTTGCATCTATGACAGCCGGTGCAATACTGGGTGTAATAATACAGCAGTATGTATATTTTCCGTTAATAAAACACTCGCCTATTATCTCATTGATAGCCAGCATAGGACTATTTATCAGCTTGGAAGAGTCTATGAGACTAATATTCGGACCCTACATCAAATCTTTCCCGAAAGACCTGTTCAACGGCGAATATCATATCGGAGGATTGGTCATAGGTCAATCACAGTTGATGGTTCTGTTCACATCAATCGCATCGATTACTCTGATATGGTATGTCACACAAAAAACACGTTTCGGCCTTGCATTAAAGGCCGTTTCGCAAGATATGGATATAGCGGAAACCCTTGGTATTAATTCGAAAAAAATTATATTTACGGCGTTTGCATTCGGCTCTGCATTTGCCGGATTAGCCGGACTGCTTGTGGGAGCATATTTTAATTCCGTATTTTCATCAATGGGAGATGTTCCGGCCTATAAGGCACTTGCAATAATAGTCGTCGGGGGAATGAGCAACATTTGGGGAGCATTTTGGGCTTCTTTATTAATAGGACTGATAGAAACCCTGTCAATTGGCATACTTAGCATTCCACTTCCGAGAAACTCCCTCGCATTTATATTTATGATTTTAATTCTACTATTTAAACCGGAAGGCATTATGGAGCTGTTTAGGGGTTTGAGAAAATGAGCGCCTATTTAACCACACTGTTAATTACGGTTGGTATCTATATCATTCTTGCATTGAGTTTAAATATCATTGTGGGTTATGCCGGCCAGATTTCGCTCGGACACGCTGCTTTCTGGGCAATAGGCGCTTATTCTTTTGCCATGCTGACAACAAAATACTCGGTATCTTTCATAGAAGCAGCCTTCATTGCCATATTAATTACAACTGCTGTCGGTGTAATCTTGGGTTTGCCGAGTTTGAGAGTAAGGGAAGATTTCCTTGCAATTACAACAATAGGCATCAATTTTATAGTTCAGGCTATTTTTAACAATATAAATTATTTCGGCGGTGCTATGGGTATTGGAAATATACCCTTCCCTCTTTTAAATGGGAAAATGTTTTCATCGTTTGAATTTATGCTTTTAACCTATCTGTTCGTTGTTGTAACGATTATAATATCCTACGCATTCAAGCGTTCATGGTCGGGTCTGGCCTCTTTTGCTATAAAAGCAGATGAGTTAGCTGCGGACGTTTCTGGTATAGACCCGAAAAGGTTTAAAATTTTGGCATTTGCCATAGGCTCGGCGCTTGCGGGATTGGCAGGCATACTCTATGCAAGTTTTATGGG
>JALTDI010000117.1 GCA_027074255.1 Desulfurellales bacterium | reverse complement strand
CTATGACCGCAAATGACCGTTGGCATTTATTTTGCTTCTGTTAAGCTGAACAACGCTGAGAATTTTATCGTCAATTCTTCATCACTTATTATTTTTTTAATCCCCGGTAATATTCTATCGTTGTTCTCTGTAACTTTCGCCATTTCCTGCTGTACCTGATCAGCATCAATTTGTGAAAATCGTTCCGTTAGGCTCGTGCATCCGTTGAGAATAATTTTCCTATAGTCATCGTTTTTTAAATTTTGGACAAGAGGTGTTTCGGCAAGGACCGCTTGCAGTACTTTATTCAACGAAACCATACCGGTTTTTTTACGATTCTGACGTTTTACATCCCTGAAAAACCTTTCCAGAATATTGTTGGTTCTCTGTGGTTGAATATTCCTGACAACTCCATCCGGACCAACAAACTGTATTGGATCGGCAAATAATTTTTCCCAGTATTTATCAATCTGGGCAACCATCGTACTATAGGTTTTTCCCCTGTGTTTATTGTTCAAAATCCATTTTCTGAATGCCGTTACCTTTTCTTCAATGCTTTTCATGTCTGAGACATCTCCATTATCGTTGATACCATTTTTACCCTCAGGCAAGGCAATACGCATGGCGCATCGCAGTTTATTAAACGCTTCTATTTTTGACTCTAATTTTTGGGCAAGTTCATAAAGTAGATTATCTTCTGCGGTTATTGTGATTGCCTTGTATAATTGGATAAAAGGCCTGTTTGCCTTCGCAGAATCGTTGAAATTGATTTCCTTAATCTGGCTCAAGAGAATATGAACCTTTTGAATCCTTCGATAAAAATCAAGGTATGGGTGGTCAAATGGGAACCCATATCCATCAGATTCCTTTTGATAATCAAATATCCACTGGATTAATGCATATGCCGTGATCAGTGGGACATTGTCAAAATTGTTTGTCTGCCACTTCCCACTTTGAAGGCTTTCTATGATTTTACCAGCATCATGGCAATCTGGGTTGATTTTTTGCTCAAGATATTTAGCCCGCCGCCTCAATTTTGGCCGAACCTTGATTTTCCGTAATCGTTTTAGAAGGGTGGTGTAATCATTGTTTAATAAGTCTTTACCGATATCTCGTAAAAAGTGAAAATGGCATATAAAATCAGGCGTGTAAGGAAATACTTCGGCCACAGCATTTAAAATTCCTTTGCCCATATCATGCACAAGTGCTTTGGGTTCACCATACTGTTTTCTAATCCCCATGAAAAAGGGAACAAGCTTCTCTTTTTTCTCTGAAGCAATTTTGACCGTATCAAGGACTAATTCTGAGATCCCATCAAGACCACAAAATAAATTGGGACTATCACCTTCACATGTCCCGTCCACGTGGAGGATGTATCCGCCTCTGCGCATCAGAAATTTTCGCAGAACAGGCTGACTCTGTCTGTGTGCAAGAGCAAGATAGATGATGAACTTGCGGCCCAGATAGCTTATTTCTCTTTCGGAAATGAATATATTTTTTGCAGCCAACGCCGCCATGGTATCCTGATTGCTCCGACAATGGATAAAAAGAGAATATCCAATTTCAATGATGACATCAAAGCCGAAAGTACCTCCCCTGGGTACAAGGTTTTGAAGCTGTTTGGATTTGAAGATTCCGTGGCCATGGGGACAGTTCATTATCGTTTGCTTGGCATAAAATTCACCGATATCCATTGTAACAACAGATTTTATCTCTGTTTTCTGAACATGAAGCGTAGTGTCACATACAGGACATTTTGAAATTTCCGGGGAGAAATGTATAACCGGCTTTTCCGGAAATAATACATTGGATTGAACGGCTCCGGTCAGATTAGCTACAAACGTTTTCAGCAATTTCAAGGCTTGAAATCCGGAGTTTTTTTTAATAGATCGTGGTATTCCATGAATCCTTTGATTTTGTTTAATTTTATTCCGCTTTTTTGGATTTCCGACAAGGCTGCAATCTCTTCTGCTGATATGCCATGCTGTCGAATGATGGCAACCAAAATCAAAATTGCTTCAGTGTCGGAAATAGTGACGATGGCCGATCTGCAGATAAGAGAACTTCTTTGGTGTACCTGTTTTTTAAATATATCATCAACGTCGGAAAAATAAACGAATACCCCATCATGTTTTTCACGATAGATACCTGCACACTCACGGAAATGGTGTAAAAATGACTGCGGTGAAAGTCCGAGAATTTCACCAAGCTGTCTTCCTGAAAGTCCGGCAGGTGAAGTTTTTACCAAATGAATAATTGTTTTCTTTAGATTACCATACTTGGAAAAACCAATATTTTTATATCGCCATAGACCATATTGATCAAAAATAGGAACTTGCGGCAATGTATAGTATTTGCCGTTCTGATTATAGCTTGTGTATGCCTGCCATTGTTTAATTTTTAATCTGGCATTTGGAATGGAGCATGTGAGAAAGGAAGACAGTTCTCCTATACTGAACACTTTAAGCTTTACGAAATATAGATATGCAGCATTGATTGTATCTTGATTTAATCGATTCATATTCAACCTATTAAGTATATGTTTTTAGCTTTATAAATAACATATACTTAATAATAAATCAACGCAAAATACCTTAATTTTCAGTTAAAATGGTTCATAAATGGAAAAAAGTAGCTTATTTGCCACTTCATATACTTTATAACTTGATAAGTGATGGAATTTAAACTAAATGATTGCAGAGAGTTACTTATTGCCAACGGTCATTTGCGGTCATAGATACAAAGGATAACTAAGGAAA
>JALTDI010000116.1 GCA_027074255.1 Desulfurellales bacterium | reverse complement strand
CTGGAATTGGAAAGAATATACAACCATATTCACGTTATATCAAAACTATCTAACAGGGCTGCTCAGAATGTATTAACATCTCATCTTGAATGGATATTTGAAGAATGTTTAAGAATAAATAAGGTCTTCGGATCAAGCAGATTTTTAAAGGGCATTAATAGGATTGGGGGCATAGATATTAAAGAAGATGTGAATTTAGATGAAATTCTCAACAGGATAAAAAATGTTAAATCGAAGTTTGAAGATCTCTATATTCATTCTTTAAAAAGCTGGAATTTTGTCGACAGAATATACAAAACAGCCGTTATAGATAAAAAGAAGGCCTACTCCATAGGCATAACAGGGCCGTCTTTAAGAGCCTGCGGCATAGCCTGCGATTTGAGGGAATACGAAGGATTGTATGATAATTTCAGCATTGTTACGAAAGAAGACGGGGATTCCTTATCAAGGATGGAGGTTAGGGCGCAAGAGATATTAAACTCCTGCGATATCATTGTGAGCCAGATAGGCAATTTAGGCAATCAAGACAGCAATAGTTTAGATAATCAGGATAACAAGCAGAACACAGAATCAGATTACAGCGTCGGCTTTGCTGAATCTCCAAGCGGAATAATTGCGGATTATGTAGAAATGAAAGACGGCTTAATAAACAGCGTTTATATATCAACTCCGTCTGTGTTCGGATATAAGGCATTCACAGATTCGGCTGAGGGATATATTTTTACGGATTTCAGCTTTGCATTGGATTCTTTCGGTATAAACTTTGCAGATTGTGCAAGATAGGAGTGTAGCTATGAAACCTTGGGCAATATACGGAATAACCCAAAAAGTCACGGAGTCCTTTAATAAAACAAAAAAAGATGTTAAACACATATCACCTGTTTTTAGGAAATCTCTTCACATTTTTCCAATCGATGCCGGAAATGATAACGAACTGAACTTTGAGATGTCCGCACTTTCCGCACCCCAGTACAATATACACAGATTTGGAATATTTTTCACAGACTCTCCGCGGCATGCAGACGTTCTTTTGATTTTGGGCAAGGTTTCGGAAAAAATGGTCGAACCGCTTAGAGAAACAATAAATCAGCTGCCTGAGCCGTTCGGTATCGTAATAATTGAAAATAACGAGGATTTCGGCATCAGCGCAAAAGATTTAAATCTCCCTAATGTAATAGGCTATTATGCAAAAAAACTCGAAGCCTCTGAAATACTGTCCGTTCTTTTAAATATTATGGAGGATAAATAATAATGATATATCTAATTTTGTGTTTATATATTTTAGGTTCAATATCAGGGTTTATGGGGCGAAAGATAAGTTATATATTGGCATTTTCCGCCTCGGTATTATCATTCATAGCGGGATTTGAAGCCAAATTTTTAGGATACATCTTTTTGGATAAATTCCCTCTTCTATCTAACATATATGTCGGATTCAGCATTGATAAATTAAGCGGCCTGTTTTTAATGATAGCCTCCATATCATGGATAGCGGTATCAGTGTTTTCCATAGATTTCGGCAGCCATTACAGAAAACGGATGGCTATTTTCTTAAACATGTCGATTATGGGTATGTTTTTGATTTTATGCGCTTACGATGCCATAATATTCCTTATCGGATGGGAAATAATGACGATATCTTCATATCTTCTAATAACAGAGCATGAAGGTTCGCACAAAGAAGCTTTTCAGTTTTTGTCTTTTAGCGAAATTTCTACTGTCAGCCTTATTATAGCATTTGTCAGCCTGCGCGTTTCAGATAACTCATTTACTCTATTGAGCGTTCATTCAAACAGCATTCCCTTCCTCATATTTGCATCGCTGGCATTTGCGGTAAAAATGGGTATAGTTCCGTTCCATATTTGGCTCAAAGAGGCTCATTCAAGAGCCCCTTCCAACGCATCGGCTCTTTTAAGCGCACCGATAACACTTATGGGAGTGTATGGCATTGCAAGAATTATCTCAATAACGGGATATACACACACCTGGGGGATTATAGCTATTATATTTGGGAGTATATCGGCTTTTTGGGGAGCAATGGAGGCTGCCGTAGCCAAAGGCTTAAAGGTTCTGCCTGCATATTCAACAGTCGAAAATAACGGCATGATTCTTGCCGCATTGGGTTTGTCTGCTGTTGCTTATTCTTTTTCCATACACTCAACACTCTATGAATTTGCTTTTCTAACTGCTATTATTTTATCAATAACACACACAACAGCTAAAACTCTCCTGTTTTTATCAATAGGGCAGGCAAAAGAACAGCTCAACGAAGAAAGCATAGACAATGTACGAGGAATACACAGAAGCGTCGGTAAAATCCCGGCTTTGGGCATTGTTATTTCAGGTTTATCTTTTAGCGCATTTCCTACTCTTATAGGCTATGTGGCCGAATGGATGCTGCTTGAATCTATTTTTCAATCCTATCAGTTTCATAGTGTTTTAGATAGAATTGTCAGTTCCACAGGCGGTGTTTTTTTATCGCTTGCCATGGGTTTTGCGTCGTTTTCCATGGTTAAACTTATAGGATATTCTGCTTTGGGCTATAATCACGGCAAAAAAGCTAAAAAAATCCCAACTTTTTTTATGCATACCGCAGAGATATTTTTAATAATTTTAATCTTTGCATTAAGTTTTTTTGCTTCTGACATATTTTTACACTTAGGATATTCCAAATTTGTTATAGGTGCCCTCGGAGTCCCGCAAGGCTGGCTTTTGGCAAGTGCAAAACCCGTATTCGG
>JALTDI010000115.1 GCA_027074255.1 Desulfurellales bacterium | reverse complement strand
TCGTCAGGATGATAACTTAAGAGTTCCGCCGTATAATATAGAGGCAGAACAGTCTATTATTGGTTCTCTGCTGATTGATAGAGATGCAGTTTACCGTGTTATTGAAATTGTTGATCCGGAGGATTTTTATAGGGACGAGCATAAATATGCTATTCGAGCTATTTACGACCTTGCTTCTGAAGAAAAACCCATTGACATCGTTTCGGTTGCGGATAAATTGAAAAGCTCTGGCAAGTTGGAGTTTGTTGGTGGTATAACTTATCTTGCCAGACTTGCAGATTCTGTTCCTAACTCTGCCAATGCGGATTATTATGCAAAAATTGTTAAAGACAAATCTCTTTTGCGCCAACTTATTAAGGCTGGAGGAGACATCTCTGAGTTAGGTTTCGACCAAACGAGCGATATAGACACCTTAATAGATAGGGCAGAAAGAAAAATATTTTCACTTTCTCAAAAGAGGATGAAATCATACTTTGTACAGATTAAGGATTTTTTGCCACAAAGCTTTTCAGAAATGGAATCCAGATATAAAAGAAAATCTGGTATTTCAGGAATACCATCTGGTTTTAGTGATCTTGATAAAATAACAGGTGGTTTTCAAAAATCAGATCTTCTTATTATTGCTGCGCGTCCAAGCGTTGGTAAAACTTCCCTTGCTGCAAACATATCCGAATATATTGCAATTAAAGAGAAAAAAGCTGTTGCAATGTTTAGCTTGGAAATGTCGAAAGAACAGTTAATAGAAAGAATGCTTTGTTCTCAAGCAAGAGTGAATCTGCAAAGGTTAAAAACTGGATTTCTTACTGAACAGGATTGGCCTAAACTCACTGAGGCTTATAGTAACTTATTTGAAGCGCGCGTTTTTATAGATGACAGTTCTGATGTTACGCTTACCGACATACGAGCGAAAGCACGTAGGATGAAAGTAGAAGAAGATATTGATATTATTATTGTTGATTATCTTCAACTTATACGCAGTAAAGAGCGCTTTGAAAATAGGGTAATCGAGATTTCCAATATTACAAGGGGTCTTAAAAACCTTGCACGTGAATTAAGTATTCCTGTTATTGTTCTCTCTCAGCTTAGTAGGGCTGTTGAGAAAAGGGACAGTGGAAAGCCGGTATTATCAGACCTCAGGGAATCGGGTTCTATAGAGCAGGACGCAGACGTTGTTATGTTTTTATATAGGCCAGATCCTGAACTAAGAAATGAGATTGAGTTATATATTGCAAAACAGCGAAATGGACCTACTGATTCTGTTAAATTAATTTTTCTCAGTGAATATACTCGATTTGAACAGAAAGTTCCTCAGAAAAATTTATAAAACTCTTGACAGAAAGATTAATATTCGTATTATAGTAAAGGCGTGGGCCGTTAGCTCAGCAGGTAGAGCATCTGCCTTTTAAGCAGAGGGTCACAGGTTCGAATCCTGTACGGCTCACCATCGCCCTCGTGGTCTAGCGGTTAGGACATCGCCCTTTCAAGGCGGCGGCAGGAGTTCGACTCTCCTCGAGGGCACCAACAGCTTTTTTGCGGGCGGATGGCTCAGCGGTAGAGCACTTCCCTCACACGGAAGGGGTCACAGGTTCGAATCCTGTTTCGCCCACCATTAGCGCTTGCAAAATTGTAGAATTTTAATATAATTGCACAAGAGTGGGGTCGTGGTGTAGCGGTTCAACACGCCGGCCTGTCACGCCGGAGACCGTGGGTTCAAATCCCATCGATCCCGCCACTTTTGAAGCGGGAGTAGCTCAGGGGTAGAGCACTGCCTTGCCAAGGCAGTTGTCGCGGGTTCAAATCCCGTCTTCCGCTCCATTTTTTATTTATAGGCGGTTGCGCCGGCGTAGCTCAGTTGGTAGAGCAGCTGATTCGTAATCAGCAGGTCGTCTGTTCAAGTCAGATCGCCGGCTCCATTAGAAAATGGTAGGGGAGGTTAAAATGGAAAGCTTTGCTATTGTAATTTGTTTTGGAATTTTGTCTTTGCTAATTGCATTTTTCTTAAGTATATCTGTTGTTAAAAAAGACTCTGGAAGCGAGATTATGGTCAAAATCTCTAATGCAATTCAAAAAGGCGCTTCTGCCTTTCTCATAGAAGAGTATAAAACTATGTCTATCTGGATCATTATCTTTGCAGCAGTTATCTGGATTATTATTTCTCCTTATGTCGCTTTAAGCTTTGTCGTAGGCGCGCTTCTTTCCATCCTTTCAGGATATTTAGGTATGGCGATTGCAACGAGAGCGAACGGACGCACCACTCAGGCTGCGAGAACTAATATTGGAGAGGCATTAAAGGTAGCATTTTCCGGAGGATCAGTAATGGGGCTTACAGTATCGGCACTTGGCGTGCTGGGCTCTATATCGATTTACCTGTTATCTTCCCATTATCTGTCCAATATTATAAGTCCGCTTATCGTTGTAACTGGTTATTCAATGGGTGCGAGTTTTGTTGCTCTTTTTGCCCGTGTCGGAGGAGGGATTTATACGAAAGCCGCCGATGTAGGAGCAGATCTTGTTGGAAAGATAGAAGCAGGAATTCCTGAGGATGACCCGCGTAACCCCGCAGTAATTGCAGATAACGTAGGTGATAACGTTGGAGATATTGCAGGGATGGGTGCTGACTTATATGAATCATATGTTGGGTCTATTCTTAGTGGAATTATTTTAGGTTATGCTGTTTTCGGTATTCAAGGAATTAAATTTGTGTATCTTATTGCAGGATATGGAATTCTCTCCTCCCTGAT
>JALTDI010000114.1 GCA_027074255.1 Desulfurellales bacterium | reverse complement strand
TCAATCGTAGAGTTTGTGGAGTAATGCTAAAAAAAGATAAGGGTTCCGTTACGGGAGTATCTTTGATACTCCTTTTTTTTATACTTGACTATATTTCAAAAATCTACGTGGTAAGACACATAGAGTATGGTTTATCCATAAGTGTGATTAGAGGTTTTTTTAATATAGTAGATATTCACAACAGAGGTGTCGCTTTCGGTTTTATGTCTAATCTGCCCGAGGCTTACAGGCTTGTCTTTTTATGCGGTATAAGCTTGATTGTTTTTCTCATTATAATATATTTGATACTATTTGGAAGACAAAGAAATCCGATATATATTTTAGGCTTATCTCTTCTTGGCGGCGGTGCTCTCGGTAATCTGTACGGCAGGATTTTTAAAGGCTATGTTGTGGATTTTCTCGATTTCCATATAAAACATTATCATTACCCCGCTTTTAATTTTGCTGATTCTTTCATTACGATAGGTATATTTTTATTGATTTTATTCAAATTACGGCAGAAGCTGTAATAAAAAATTTTTATGTTTTTTTAATATGAGAGCTGTAATGTTTCAATATATATTCTATCGCTTCTTTTTTATCCATTATTGTGTTTAGTATTTGCCTATTGAATATATCGTTGATAATGATTGAAAATATGGATGACGGTTTGAAACCGAGTGAAATCAAATCCTTTCCTCTTATGATGGGCTTTAAATTCATGAGATGTTCCAGATAGTTGCTTATTTGAACGCTGTTTTGCTCCAATGCATACAAAGATAAAACACCTTCAAGGGATAATCTGTTCAACGCACGATATATATCGAGATTATTGCTGTCTTTGTTTTTTACGGTTTTTATGATTTGAGGGAATTGATATACGTCCTTTTTTACAGTCTTAGCTGTTTTTTCATCTGCTCCTATTGTTTCAACAAAACTGAGAGATTTTCTCAGGAGATATTCTAACAGCATCATAAAGACGAGCCCTTTATCTATTCTTCTATCTTTACATATCGTTTGACAACTGTTTACAATATTTTCCTGGATGTCCACATATCCCAATATTCTATCGTCTATAATCAATCTGTTGTCAAGAGAGTAAAGCAATCTGTATTTTCTAATCATAGTCAACGAGCATCTTATACAGTTCGAGTTTAGAATTTGTCTTATTTCGTTAAATATTCTGATTCTTTCAACATGTTTCAAGATACCAAGGTCAACGGCTATCTTAATCATCCTATCCGTCTGTTTCCCTATGGTGAATCCCAATTTTGCCGAGAATCTCACAGCTCTGAATATTCTTGTGGGGTCCTCTATAAAACTCAGCATATGCAGAACCCTAATCTTTTTCTCTTTTATGTCTCTCATACCGCCGAAAAAATCCAGCAAATCTCCGAAGTCATCGTGCAGCTTGACGGCAAGTGTGTTGATTGTAAAATCTCTTCTGTATAAATCCAATTTTAGGGAGCTTTGCTCAATGTTAGGCAGGGAACCGGGCAAATCATAATATTCTTCTCTTGCGGTTGCCACGTCTATTTTTAAACCGTCTTTAAATATGATTGTAGCTGTTTTAAATTTTTCATGAGATGCCACTTTCGCCGAATATGCTTTGGCAAAGCTTTTTGCAAACTCTATTCCATCACCTTCTATAACTATATCTATATCGAGGTTTTCGTATCCCAAAACTATATCTCTCACAATTCCACCCACTATGTAGGCGTTATACCCCAAATTTTTTGCCGTTTCTCCGGCATTAATCAAATACTTAATAAAATTCACTGGAATCATCTTTTTTATTTGAGGAGATATATTTTTCGGTTTTTCCAATTCTTCTCTGTCAACTTCAGAAGACAGTATTTTAAGCAGGTTTGTTCTTGTTATAACGCCGATAAGTTTATTAGAGGGCGATAAAACAGGTATCAATCGCTGCTTTTCGTCTATCACGAGCTTTTTTATTTGGTAGAAATCGTCTGTTTCTTTCACGCTCTTAAATTCCGTTATCATAAAAATGGATATTTTTTCGTTATTCATATGGTGGTACATTGCTTTGTTTATGATTTGTCTTGTTATTATGCCCGCAACGTTGTTCTTTTTCTTGTCAATAACAACGAGTGCATTCATTCCGCTTTTCGATATGGTGTCGTTAACGGTTTCCAGAGAGTCGTCAGAATATACATATTTAGGCGGAAAACTCATTATATCCCTTGCTTTTATTTGACTAAGCATATTCATTTTGATGGCGTAGCTGAGTTTCTCGGCCACCTCTATTAAGGTCATATTCTTAATGGATGCGCTTGCGGCCTGCTTGTGGCCGCCTCCGCCGATTTCTTTTAGTATCTGGGAAACATCTATATTTTTCTTGGATCTGCCTATTACATAAATTCTGGATGCCATTCTGAATATACATATAGCTGCATCAAGTTTATCCATGGATATAAGTTTTGTAACGATTCCTGCAACATTGCTTACATATTCGTCCAATGATGTAAAGGAAAGAGCTATTTTTTTGTTATTTATGGTATAGATTCTTTTGTTTTTTATTAAATCGTTTAAAAGTGTTACGTCTATCTCGCTTAAGGTTTCTTCCATTATATTTCTTATGGTATCCAAATCCGCTCCCATTTCGAGCAGCTTTGCAGCTATCACCATATCCTTTGGTGTTGTGGATGCGTATGAGAGTTTGCCCGTATCTTCATATATGCCGAGCATAAACAGAGTTGCTTCTTCCTCGCTTATTTCTATGTTTTTATTAAGTATTATTTCCACAAGCTGTGTAATATTTGCGCCAATTTTTTTACAGTGGCATTCATTGCAGTTTATATCCCCCTCATCATGGTGGTCGTAGCATATTGTGTAAACATCGTCGGCTATCTCTGAAAATTTTTTCTCTAATCTTTTTTTTGAGTGTGTATCCACAACAATTAACGTATCTATTTTTTTGGGGTCTATGTCGTTATTTTCCAGATAAGGGTATATAATTGTTTGAATGATGAAATTTTTTGTAGAACGTTCGGGCAGCTGAGGAAATATTATTTTAGCATCTTTATAAATTTTTTTTGCGGCTATACAGCTTGATATGGCGTCAAAATCAGGGTTTTTGTGCGTTGTTATAACTATCATCTGCTTACATGCATATTATTTTTCATAATAAAGCGCCACAGTTTGTCCTTGTATTTTTCGGCATAATTTATGTTTATCCTTTTTGTTTCAACTATCTCAAAATGCTTTTTTTCTTTGTCTTTTGCAATAAAAAGTTCATCGGATAGCAAATTTTGTTTGTTTGATTCTATGTCAATATTAAGAGCCATACATAATTTGGCAGGTCCGTTCGTTAGATTTTTGAGCTCTTTTTTTCTGTTTTCTTTCATTATATCAATACCTATAAGGGGTTCTATTGACCTAATTAAAACGGCTTCGGGCTTGTTTTTTTCGCCCGCCACCACGTTTAAGCAGTAGTACATACCGTAAATTTGATAAACATAGGCTATGCCGCCCTCTTCATACATCGCATCGTTTCTCTTTGTTTTTTTGAACTGATATGAATGAGCCGCATCGTCAAAGGGGCCCATATAGCATTCGGTTTCCACAATAATACCCCCTGCATACCTGCCGTCTATTTTTCTGATTAAATATTTACCTATAAGCGACTTTGCAACGTATAGGGCGTCATTTAAATAGAAATCTCTATCAAGCTTTTCCAATTCTGACAAGGAAGTCATCTTTTATACCCGCTTCTTTAAATCCTTTCTGCCTCAAAAGACAGGCGTCGCACTCTCCGCAAGGTTCTTTTTCCCCGCTGTAACAGGAATATGAATATGAATAGTCCGCCTGATGCTTCTTGCCCAGAATAATTATTTCAGATTTTTTTAGTTTTATTAAAGGAGTAAGTATTTTGAACGGTTTTCCCTCTGAGCCGCGTTTTGTTCCGTAATTGACGGCAAGTTCGAATGTATGTAAAAAATTGTCTCTGCAGTCGGGGTAACCGCTGTAATCCAGCATATTCCACCCCCCTATTATATTTGATATATCATTTTTTTCGGCCATTGCGGCGGCTATCGATAGAAAAATCCCGTTTCTAAAAGGAACGTATGTAATCGGTATTTCTTTTTCCATTTCTTTGTCATTTCTGTTTTTAGGGACATCTATCGAAAGATCGGTTAAAGCGCTGCCGCCTATCTGTGATAAATCAAGTGAAAAGAAGCGGTTTTCTATCTTTTTCTTTTTTATTTTCTGTGCGAGTTTTAAAGTCATTTTTGAGTATTCAATTTCCACTTTGTGTCTTTGGTTATAGTCGAACGTGACGGTTTGGACCTCATCAAATTCGTCCAATGCCCAAAACAGACAGGTTGTTGAGTCAAGACCGCCTGAGTATATTACAAGAGCTCTATTCATCATACACCTCTTTTTTCTTTATATATTATTTTCTGGTTTTGTATTATAATTCTTGCATTTTTCTTTGAAAAATCGCTCTTTTTGAATGTTTCTATGATTTTTTTTGTCTTTTGTATGTATTTGTCAACAGGTTTTCGGTTGTCAAATAGAGGCTGTAAAATGACAGGATATAGATTTAATTTATCGGATAATGTTTCAGCCTCCTTAATATCATTTTCGTCGTTTATTATAAATTTGAACTCAACGCTATTTGATTCTTTTTTGTATAGTTCTAAAATTGCTTCATCTATTACAGAGAATTTCGGGCTTACGACAACATGATTGAACCCTTTTATACTGTTTTTAATAAAAATTGTTCCGTTTGTTTCAAGGAAATAGTCGTATTCTTTGTGTATTAACATAAACTCGTTCATAAAGTCGTCATGCAGTGCAGGCTCCCCGCCGGTGAAAATTATTCTATTTGCATTAAAAGATGAAATAGAATTGTGTATTTCATCGCTGCTCATAATTCTCCCGTCTTTTAACGCATACTTTGTATCGCAGAAGTCACAGTTTAAATTACACCCGCTGAAGCGAATAAATATTGCCGGGTATCCTATATAAGAACCCTCCATTTGAATAGAGTAAAATATTTCGCTTATTTTAGCATTCATGTTCTATGTCACCTTTGTTTGTTGTTATTATGTATTATTCCGATTTTTTATCTGTTTCATAGAGGTATTTCATCCTTAAATCGTATAAAATTTCCTCTATAAGCTTCTGTTCCTCGTCTGTCAGGTTTCCCTTTGTTTTTTCCTGCAGTAATGCTATTATGTCTATTGTATTTTTCGCCTGTTCCAACTCCTTTTTTTTCTGTTTATCGAAAGGGTCTTCTATTATACCGAGTTGGACGTAGGCTGTTTGTGCCAGTGATATTATGAAGTTTCCGAACGTAAGTTTAAAATCATCCATTTTCACACCTCGAAGTATGTTGCTTTTGAATTTTTTGTTTCGTAAACGCTTATTTTTGAAGGTTTACAGCCGTTTTCTAACTTTTCTTTCAAACTTTCGTATATATATTTTGCAATCATTTCTGATGTCGGATTGGTGTTCTTGAAATATTCATTATCGTTTAGATAAGTATGGTCGAGTTTATCCGTAATATTTTTAACAATCTTTTTCAGCTCCTTAAAATCTATCGCTATATATGATTTGTCAAGTTTAGCGCATATAACGCTGACCTCCACTATAAAATTATGCCCGTGCAGGTTTTCGCACGCCCCGTGATAATTATTTAATCTGTGAGCTGCAGCGAAATCCGTTTTTATAGTAATCTCAAACATTATTACATCCTTTGATGCTTTCAAAATGGTATCCGACAAGCCCCGACGGTATTTTTGGATAGAAAAAAGTTGATTTTTGAGGGACGGTTAATCCTTCTTCGGCAATCTCCACGAGGTCTTTATAGTCCATAGGATTTAATATAAAACCTATTTCAGCCTCCTTTTTATCAACTATGTTTATAACCTCCTCGCTTGAATGAGCATACCCTGCAATTTTTTGATTTTTGATGTCATCCTGCGTTAATCCGAGAATTTTTTTATACACATACTCTTCGAATATACTCACATCTAACCTTTTTATTAGGTCGGCGTCCCTTTTTAATTTAAATGTCAAAGAATAAAATTGTCCGTTTGAATACATAAGAAAATCACAGTTTCTGCGCCCTTGGGCTATATCAAAATAATAACCCAGCTTTTTCATAAATTCATTGAAATTGTCTGTTTTTCTTATAAGCCTGTGAATGGGGAAAAGGCTCAGACCCCCGTCTTTGGCATCTATAAGCAGTGTCATTATATAATCAAAGCCCCCGTTTTTTATACCCTGCTTGTTGTAGTACTCTTGAATCATCAGGGCTGTTTCATACCTATGATGGCCGTCTGCTATAATTATACCACTATCAACGAGGCTGTTGTGTATTGTATTTAAGTCATCTTTCACAGGATAGATCCTATGTCTTATGTTCTCGAATTCGACATCTATGGCAGCTTTTTGGCTTTTTATAACTTCGTCCGTTAAATTATATATTTTATTATCGGATGAATAGATACCCATAATAGGGCAGAACATAGCGCTGGTTTTTGTAATCAGATTGAATCTGTCTATTTTGGGGCCTTTTAGTGTTTTTTCGTGAGGTTTTATGTTTTTGCCAAAGGGCTCAAGCTTCAATGCCGCAAGGACACCTTTTAGTGTTTTTTTTGTATCACCGTATCTGTATTCCGCAGTGTATATGTAATATGAACAATGTTCGTCAAATCTCAAAATATCATTATTCAGCCAGCCGTCAACGAGTTTTTTTGCATTGTCATACGAGTCGGGCAGGGTAATTCTGACTATATTTGAATCACTTTGTGCTATGAGTTTTTCTCTTTTTTCTTTATCTATAACATCGTAGGGGGGAGCCATTACCTTTTCATTGACGGCTTTATATCTTATGCCTTTAAACGGATACACCAAAGCCATAGATTCTCCTTTTAATATATCGGCGCCAGCTCAAACAGACCGATTTTTTTTATTAGTTTTTCATCAATTCCGTAAATGTCTTTTGTGAAAAGCTTTTTGCTGTTAAATATGGTGCTGACTTCATCCAAAGGAGTGTCTTGTTCTTTTGCAGATAGAATTTTACCCTTTCTTTTTATTATTCCGTTTTGCGCAGTAAAGTCCGCAAAATAGGTTTTGGTTTGAGAGGCTTGGCAAATGATTTTAAAGCTGCCATTGTTGATATGTGTGTTTGCAGCCATTAAATCCAGTGAAGTGACACCGTAAACATAGTCAGCCTTATCAAAAAGCATACCTTTAATTGTCGCGAGACTTACGCGCAGGGATGTATATTTTCCCGGGCCTATACAGCAGTAGAATTTATCAACATCATCCAGTGTCAGCGACAGATGTTTAAACGCGCATTCAAATACATTAACCAGTATTTTTGAATGCGTGTTATTCGGGTTTATACAAAGGTCGTAGATTGGTCTTTTATTATCAAAGATTGACAGGTTTATTGCATCAAAAGAGCCATCTGCGACCAATTCTATCATTGCTGCTGTTTTTTTTGCTGTGTGGGAGGCGGTGTAAATTGTATAGGCGGGATGATAACAGGAGCCAATCCCATTCTCATGAGGACACTTTGAACGATTTCTCTAAAGTAAGGCCAGCTGTCGACAAGTATGGTTGACTGAGCAAAAATCTCAAATACCTCATCGTCTATGGGTCCGCCTGTTTCAAAATCCATTAGGTATGATACGTCAACCGAGACAAACACGTCGTCTGCGTTGCCTTTGTCAGCAATTTTTAGAGAGAAATCTTGAAAAACACGTACAAAGTTGTCGGATATAATTTGATAATATGCATTTTTGTCTATGTATATCTTCTGTGTATCCGGTGAAACGTCAAGTTTCTCATCGTCAAATGATGCGCTGATTTTCTTTGTTCTTATATTTGTCATCGCAAGATTTGTGTTGAATTTATTAAATCTCTCCTCCAAACTGGTCATAAAATCCTCCAAATAAATTAGATATTTTCTAAATTCTTATCTTTCGACAGTATTTTCTTTATACCTGATTTGTAAAAGTTTACCGTTAAGATTTCCGTGGACCCTATGCTGTTTGCTGATAAAATCATACCTTTTCCATATATCGAATGCTGAACTCTACTACCTCTTTTATAGTTCGTTTTGGGTTTGTTTTTAATGCTGATATCGTCTAAAAATCTTGACGGTGACGTATTTATAATTTGGTTATTTTTTCTTCTCGAATTCGCATAGGTAATAAATAAATTTTCCTTGGCCCTTGTAATGGCAACATAGAAAAGACGCCTTTCCTCTTCCATATCAAGTTCCGTTTCTTTTAGAATTGCGTTTGGGAACAGTCCCTCCTCTAACCCCACTATGAAGACATTCTTAAATTCCAGCCCTTTTGCCGCATGTATTGTCATTAAATTAACCGTCTCTTTCTCATTTTCTATTTCATTTGAATAATCAAAAAGAGATATGCTCTCCAAAAACTCTCGAAGGCTGTCGTTTCCAGCTGCATTTTTAAGCTCCATTACGTTTTCTATTCTACCATATTCTTTGGATTCTTCAAGATATTTTTCAAACCCGCTTTGTTTAAACAGATAATCGATTAAATACTGAACGGACTCACCGGCATCCTGTATTTTAAATATTTCAAGAAATCCCTTTAAGCATGCTTCTTGCTTTTTTGTTAATAATGACCCTTCTATCAGCAGTTTGACAGACGGCATATAAGGTTTGTTTTCTTTTTCTGCTTTATTTTGAATGATTTCTATTAATTTTTTTCCGACTCCCCGCGGATGAGAACCGATGGCCCTTAAAAAAGCCACGTTGTCGTTAGGATTGTCGAGGAGTTTTAAGTATGCGATTATGTCTTTAATCTCCTTCCTGTCGAAAAATTTTTTCGAGCCGATGATTTTATATGGTATTGAATGACGAACAAGAGCATCCTCTATAATTCTCGACTGAAAATTAGTTCTATAAAGCACCGCTATGTCGGATAGGTTTTCTCGTGTGCTTAGTTCTTCTATCTTTTTGGCAACAAAATATGCTTCGTCATTATCGGTGGGAAAAGAGAGTATATTGACATTTCCGCCTCTGTTTTCGGAGTACAGTTCTTTCTTGTTTCTGAAATTGTTTTTTGCTATCACGCTGTTGG
>JALTDI010000113.1 GCA_027074255.1 Desulfurellales bacterium | reverse complement strand
AAATTTCTAAAGCCCACTATCCAGGCCAGAATTGCAACAGCAGAAGGACTGACAGAACCAAGAGGCGGTTCGGATTTCTTCGGAGCCGCTACGACGGCAAGAAGGGAAGGCGATTACTTTATATTAAAAGGCCAAAAGAGATTTATAGTAGGGGGAGAGGGGGCAGATTATTTTCTTGTTTATGCCAAAACAGACCCTAATGCCAAACCCCATAATTCTATGACGGCTTTTCTTGTTAAAAGGGATGACAATCTTGAAGTTAAGCATGTCTACGGTTTGATGGGTACAAGGGGAGGCGGTACGGCTCGTATATCCTTTAATAATGTTAAGGTGCCGATCGAAAATGTTTTAGGAGGAGAAAAAGGTATAAATCGCGGCGCTGACGTTTTCTATCAGATGATGATTCCGGAAAGAATGACATCGGCAGCCGGAGCTCTCGGCATGGCAAAAGCCGCTTTGAATATTGCTGCGGAGTATTCAGCCAAGAGAAAATCCTTCGACAGACCTATAAAAAGCTATCAGGCGGTTTCGTTTAAAGTGGCGGATAGTTCAATTGAGCTCGATGCCGCAAGGGCACTTGTATATGAAACGGCTATGGCAATCGATAAAAAAGAAGATCCGTCAAAATTAAGGAGGCTTGTTTCAGAAAGCAAATCCTACGCTACTGATATGGCATGGAGAGTGGTAAATAATTCCATGCAGATTATGGGCGGCATAGGATATACCGATATTTATCCTATTGAAAGGCTGCTGAGAGATACACGGCTGATAATGATTTGGACAGGAACAAACGAAATTATGAAACTTATAATACAGCATGAATTATATAAGGAGGTGCTATCGGAAAAAGTGAAAACGAGAGATTTAGAAAAAGATGCACTAAATAGCAATCTTGAGGAAGAGAAGGTTTATGAATAGGAGGTAGTATGAAGGACATTAGAAAAGTTGCTGTTCTCGGCGCAGGTGTTATGGGTTCCACTATTGCCGCTCATATGGCAAACGCTGGGCTGGATGTGCTTTTGCTTGATATCGTGCCGAAAGAGCTGACAGAAGAAGAGAAGAAGAAGGGCTTAACCTTAGAGGATAAAGCCGTACGGAACAGGATTGTATTGAATGCATTGTCAAATCTTCAAAAAATGAAACCTGCTGCTTTGTATTTAAAGGATTATATCAAAAACATAGAAATAGGCAATCTTGAAGACGATATTGCCAAAATAAAGGAATGTGATTGGGTAATCGAGGTTGTTGTAGAGAATTTTGATATCAAAAAATCGCTTCTTGAGAATAAGATAGTGCCGAATATTGGTAAAGAAACCATCTTAACCTCAAATACAAGCGGTTTATCAATTAATGCGATGGCAGATTGTGTACCGGATGATTTAAGAAAAAGATTTTTTGTGACACATTTCTTCAACCCTCCGAGATATATGAGGCTTATGGAAATTGTTCCGTCAAAATATACCGATATGAAAATCGTTAGATTTATGGCTGATTTTATATCGTTTAGACTTGGTAAAGGTATAGTTTACGGTAAGGATACACCTAACTTTGTGGGTAATAGAATAGGTGTATATCTTATGTTTGATGCCATCAAGCATATGAAAGATCTGGGTTTAAGTGTCGAAGATGTTGATGCAATAGCAGGGCCGGCAATGGGATTTCCAAAAACAGCAGTCTTTAAATTGGCTGACCTTGTAGGTATCGACACACTTGTTCATGTCGGAAAAAATACATACGAATTAATAGATCCATCAGTTGACGATGAGAAAGATATTTATCAAATTCCGGATTTTCTAAACAAAATGATTGAGAACAAATTGCTCGGCAATAAGACAAAAAAAGGATTCTATTACAAGGAGCAAAAAGAAGGTAAAAGAATTGCATATTATTATGACATAGAATCGGGTGAATATAAACAGGCAACAAAGCCCAGATTTGCATCAATTCAGGCTGCATCTGCTGCTAAAAGCCTTAATGAAAAAATAAATATCCTAATAAACGGGAAAGACAAGGCTGCTGATTTTGCTTGGAGGCTTTTGAGAGATGCTCTCTTGTATTCATTTAAGAGAATCCCTGAAATAGCAGACGATGTAGTAAATATAGACAATGCTATGAAGTGGGGATTTAACTGGAAAATGGGACCATTTGAACTGTTTGATGCGATAGGCGTAGAACGGTTTGTTAAAAGGCTGGAAAAAGAGGGAACGCCGATACCAGAAAAACTGAAAAATATAGAGAAGTTTTACAAGTTTGAAGACGGCAAAGAGTTTTATTTCGACATCTTAAAGGGTGAGTTCAAAAAGATAGAAAAGCCGAAAAGCTATATAAAGTTGGATATTCTCAAAAAGACAGGCTCGCTTGTTGCAGAAAACAGCTCTGCTTCTATAATAGATTTGGGAGATGGTGTTTTCAATCTTGAATTTCATACAAAGATGAACGCCATAGGTGCAGGCATAATATCTATGGCAAAGAAAGCTGTTCAGAAAGCTGAAAACGATGGTGTGGCTCTTGTTATATCAAATCAGGGAAGAATATTCTCAGCAGGGGCAAACTTGGCCTTGATAGCAACGTCCATCGCCGAGGGTGCTTTTGATGATATCTATATGGCTGTTAAACAGTTTCAAAATATGACAATGGGCTTTAAGTATGCAAAGGTGCCTGTTGTTTCGGCTCCGTTTAATGTTACGGTCGGAGGCGGCTGCGAAACCTGTTTGCATTCCGATGCAATAGTGGCACATGCTGAAACATATATGGGACTTGTTGAGGTTGGAGTCGGTTTGATTCCCGCCGGCGGCGGCACAAAAGAAATGGCCCTAAGAGCTATACAGACGGTTCAGAAATTCAAAGCTCCCGATGTAACTCCGTTTATTGGAAAATATTTTGAAAATATAGCTATGGCTAAGGTATCAATGTCGGCAAGGGAAGCATTTGAACTCGGATATATGGATGATAGCGATTCTGTTACAATGGATATAGATAACCTTGTTTATGATGCAAAACAGGTTGCATTGGCTTTGGCAAGAAACTACAGACCGTCAAAACCCATTGAAAACGTTCCTGCACCCGGAAGGGATGTCTATGCGACCATAAAAAATCTGCTGTGGACGATGTATAACGGCCATTTTATAAGCGAATACGATATGAAGGTAGCTCAGAAGATAGCCTATGTAATGACGGGAGGAGATGTTTTACCCTTTACAATGATTTCTGAGGAGTATCTCCTCGAGTTAGAAAGAGAAGCGTTCTTACAGCTCTGCGGTGAGAGAAAAACCATAGAAAGAATACAGCATATGCTAAAGACAGGAAAACCGTTAAGGAATTAGGAGGAAGTAATGAGAAATATTAGAAGTGCATATATCATAGCGGCATTAAGAACACCGGGATGCAGGACAGGGCGTGCAGCAAGGCTGGGTAAGGGTCAATTCAAGGATTTCAGGCCCGACGATTTGGCTGCTATTGCCATAAAGGGTATTGTTGATAAAACGGGTGTTGACCCTGCTGCTATCGATGATGTTATTTTAGGATGTGCATTCCCGGAGGGAGAACAGGGTATGAATGTTGCCAGAATAGCATCTCATAAAGCCGGCTTGCCCTATCAAGTTCCCGGAATGACAATAAATAGATTTTGTTCGTCGGGTTTACAGAGTATAGCCATAGCATCCGAAAAGATAATGGCTGGTTTTGCAGACTGTATAATTGCAGGCGGCACAGAATCAATGACCATGGTTCCTATGGGCGGCATTAAATACTCTGCAAACCCATACCTAATCGATAATTGGCCAGAAGCTTATACCCCCATGGGTTTAACCGCAGAATTCCTTGCCAAAAAGCATAAAATAACCCGAGAGGAACAGGATGAATTTGCCTATCATTCAAATATGAAAGCCGTAAGTGCTATCAATGAGGGCAAATTCAAAGACGAAATCATTCCTGTTGAAGTTGAAAAAACTTTCATTGAAAAGAACAAGGTAAAAAAAGTAAAAAAAATCGTTGATATTGACGATGGGCCAAGGCCTGATACAACACTTGAAGGTTTGGCAAGATTAAAGCCTGTATTCAAGGCTGACGGGACAGTAACAGCGGGCAATTCATCTCAAATGACTGATGCTGCTGCTGCTGTTATGGTTGTATCTGAGGATTATTTGAAAAAAATCAACATAGACCCGATAGCGCGATTTGTAGTTTACACTGCAGCTGGTGTTGAGCCGCATTTGATGGGTGAGGGTCCTATTGCTGCTGTGCCCAAGGTTATGGAGTTGGCTAAAAAGTTAGAGGGAATAACAATGGATGATATAGGTTTAATAGAACTCAACGAAGCCTTTGCTTCCCAGTCTTTGGCGTGTATTAAAAATCTTGGATGGAATGACATCAAAGATATTATAAATGTTAACGGCGGTGCGATAGCTTTGGGTCATCCGCTTGGCGCAACAGGAGCAAAACTGACGGCAACGCTTTTAAACGAGATGAAAAGAAGAAATGTTAAATACGGACTTGAAACCATGTGCATCGGCGGCGGCATGGGTGCAGCCGGAATATACGAATTAATATAATTAGGAGGAATTGATAATGAGTGAACTGTTAAAGGGCGGAGAATTTCTAATAAGAGAGGTTTCAAAAGACGAAATTTTTACACCTGAGGATTTGTCTTCCGAACAGAAACAGATGATGGAGACAACAGAACAGTTTATAAAAAACGAAATTATGCCGGATGTTGATGCTATGGATAACAGCAACCACAACTTTGATCTGCTTGTTAGCCATTTGAAACAGGCGGGCGAGCTGGGTTTATTTGCTATTTATGCACCTGAGGAATATGACGGATTAGATCTTGGTCTTACAACAGGTGCGTGTGTTGTTGAGAAGATAGCACCTGCGGGCTCCTTTTCCGTTGCCTATGCCGCTCATGTCGGAATAGGAACATTGCCGCTTATCTATTACGGAACCAAAGAACAAAAAGAAAAATATTTGCCTAAACTTGTAAGTGGAGAGTGGATTTCGGCCTATTGCTTAACAGAACCGGATGCCGGAACAGATGCTCTCGGTATGAGAGCTGTAGCTAAACTGTCGGACGATAAGAAATATTACATTTTAAACGGCACGAAACAATTTATTACAAACGGCAGTATAGCCGATCTATACACTGTTTTTGCAAAGACAGAAGACGGACAATTTGTAGCTTTTCTTGTTGAAAAAAACTTTGAAGGTGTCAGTGTAGGAAGAGAAGAAGACAAGATGGGCATAAGGGGTTCTTCGACGGTTCAAATTATGTTTGATAATGCAAAAATACCTGTTGAAAATCTTCTTGGCAAAATCGGTGAAGGTCACAAAATAGCATTTCAGGTGCTTGATGAGGGAAGGTTTGTGCTTGGCGCAGCAGCCGTTGGAGCAGCCAAAGCCGCAATGGAAGATGCTGTTGCATATGCCAATGATAGAAAGCAGTTCGGCCTTCCTATCACTAAATTCGGAGCAATTAAAGAAAAGATAGCCGATATGGTGTCTGGAATTTATGCCTCCGAATCTCTCGCATATAGACTTGCCGGCCTTTACGATGAAAGGGTTGCTACAATAGATGTGGATAAAAACGATCCGGAATACTATAAATTTTACCACAAAGCCCTTGAAGATTATGCTGTTGAATGCTCTATTACAAAGGTATTCTGCAGCGAAATGCTCGATAAGGTCGTGGATGAGGTTGTTCAGATATACGGCGGATACGGATTTATAAAAGAATATCCAGCAGAAAGATACTACAGGGATTCGAGAATAAATAGAATTTTTGAGGGAACAAACGAAATAAACAGATACCTTGTTCCGGGAATGCTTCTTAAAAAAGGAATGAAAGGCGAACTGCCGCTTGTTCAAAAATCAAAAGAGGCGCTTGATATTATGATGACGCCTTCATTTGAAGAGCTTGACGAATCAATAAGGTTCATCAAGGAAAAGACGCTAGTCTCAAACCTTAAAACGATGTTCCTCGTTTTGGCCGGTGCTGCGGTACAAAAATATATGGACAAAATTAAAAAGGAACAGGAGGTTTTATTTTCTCTTGCCGATATGGCCATAGGTATTTTTTCAATGGAAAGTACTCTTCTAAGAGCTGACAAGGTTTATGATAATTTAAGTGACGCAAAAAAACAAATTGTTGAGGATGTTGTAAAGGTAGCAACCTTTAACCTCAATGAGGATATATCAAAGGCCGCCAAAAAGGCTGCTTACTTTGTGGAGGAAGGCGACAATTTGATGGCTATCGTAAGCGGCATAAGAAGGTTCACAAAATACGATGCAAGCGGATTGCTTCAGGCGAAACGCGGATTGGCGGATTATGTTATAGAAAATGCGAGATATCCGTTTTAAAAACCTATGAAATTTGTACGCTACACGATAGATACACCTTATCCTGTCGGACCTGTTCACCTCTACCTCTTTGAACGTAGGGGTGAACTTATTCTTTTTGATGCAGGTCCGCCGACACATGAAAATTATCTGTTTTTCCGTAAGAATATACAGCTTGATAAACTTATGTATGTATTCATAACACATTCTCACGCCGACCACTGCGGAGGATTAAAATTTTTATCCGATAACTCAGACGCGCAGCTCTTTGTGCCGAAGAAAGATATCTTAAAAAACCGACTTCATAAAATTATATTGCCGCATTATGAGAGGATATTTTTATCTTTCGGCTTTCCGGATAATGTTATTAAAGAAATGATTAATGTTTTTTCATCATTTAAGAAACAGACGGTAATACCGGATAATGTAAAGGCAGTCGAAGAGTCAAAGTTACTTGAAATTATTAAATTCATACCATTTCCCGGGCACTCCATAAGCGATTTAACCTATATTGTCGATGATAGATACGCCATAACGGGTGATTTTTTACTTAATGGAATTTTTCAGACACCGCTAATTGAGATTGACCCTGAGACTATGGATTTATTTGATAATTATGCAGCTTACTGCATGAGCATCTCAAAACTAAATACTTTATCGAATATGACAATTCTTCCCAGTCATTCCGAAGTGCACTCACCGCATGAGGTTACAAAATTTTATGTGGACAAAATTATTAAAAGAGCATCTTTTGTCCATGAGTGTATAAAAGAAGAATGCACCGTTTACGATATGGTAAAAAGATTGACCGACACGTTGAATGACCCTTTTAAAGCCTATTTAAAGGCATCCGAATTGGTGTTTTTAAAGTCGTTCGTTGAAAGGCCGGATTTACTGAAAAATGCGCTTAAAAATATAGGCCTTTTGGAGGAGTTTTATGAGCGCATAGAAAATTTTCAAAATTCCGCTTAAAAAAGTTTTTTAACCAGCGGTAACTTGCCTTTATAGGGTGGATACCTAAGCGGAAAATCCAATAATGTTGACCTGTCCATTACGGCTCTTGCCTGAGAAAATTCATAGAAAGAATATATGCCGTGATACGAGCCGTATCCGCTTTCTCCTATACCGCCAAAGGGTAGATTGCTGCTTGTAAGATGAACGAGTGTGTCGTTTATGGTGATGCCGCCGGATGCTATCTCATTTAAAACCCTGTCTTTCATTTTCCTGCTTTGAGAAAACAGATACATAGATAGAGGTCTGGGTCTTGATGTTATAAATTCCCTAATTTCCATGTAGTTTTTGAATTTCAAAATCGGCAGAATAGGCCCGAAAATCTCATCCTGCATCACTGCATCATCTTTGTCGGATTCTATTAGTGTGGGATAGATAAGAAGTTTGTCTTCAAAATACCCCCTTGTATATATCGTTTTGCTTTTTTCAATTAAAGAAACGAGTCTTTTAAAGTGTTTTATATTTATTATGTGCGAATAATTTTCTTCGAAGCGCTTCATTGTTGAATATTTTTTAACCTCATCAATCAGAATATTTTTAAATTTTTTGTATATCGATTCTTCTATAGCTGCATAATCCACCGAAACACAGGTTTGCCCTGCATTAAAGAACTTCCCCCAAACTATCCTTTTTGCCGCAGCTTTCAGATTCGCATCCGACAATACTACCGCAGGAGATTTCCCGCCAAGCTCTAATGTTAAAGGAATAAGATGCTCGGCTGCCTTCTTAGCAACAATCTTTCCGACTTTTGATCCTCCTGTATAGAATATTTTATCAAACTTCTCGTTAAGCAGCTGTTCTGCCGTATTTATATCCCCGGCTACAACTGATAGGTATGATTTATCAAAACACTCGTCAAACATTTTATGAAGAATTAATGATGTATGCACTGACAGCTCAGATGGCTTTATAATAGCTGTGTTGCCTGCTGCGATAGCTCCTACAAGAGGCATAATGCTCAAATGAAAAGGATAATTCCAAGGGCTTATTATGAGCGTAACACCGAAAGGCTGTCTGTATATATAACTTTTTGCAGGGAAGTTTACCAAGTCGGTTGAAACTTTTTGCGGCTTTGTCCAATCTTTAAGATGTTTTATCACAAAGTCAAGCTCCTTTAACACAAACCCTGTTTCGCTGACGAATATTTCAAAATCGGGTTTGTGCAAATCCTTAAAGAGTGCTTTTTTTATCTCTTTTTCGTATCTATCTATGCATAATTTCAAT
The DNA here is from genome assembly GCA_027074255.1 of Desulfurellales bacterium. Classification (GTDB taxonomy): domain Bacteria; phylum Campylobacterota_A; class Desulfurellia; order Desulfurellales; family Hippeaceae; genus S144-51. The sequence continues at coordinate 512 of JALTDI010000113.1, read as the reverse complement.
TTTTTTAACGAATTTATCCTAAAATGATAATCAAGTGTCTTACCGCTTTTAAAGAATTTTTTCTGCATTAAAATCAATCTTTGTATTTCGTCCATATTTTTCCTCCTATTTTATTGAATATTTAATTGTTTTTTTGTATAATTGTCAAGAATAAACATAATAAAGGGAGTGCTATGTGTGCTAAAATGAAACAGAAGCGTTTAATCATATCGCTGCTTTTTTATATTTTTGAAAAAGCTATGCTGTTTCTTTCTTCAAATGACGCTGTATTTGCCAAGGACTTAAATAATTTGCCCGATGGTTTTTCATTCTCCTTCTCAATAAAGTACTCAAACCTGTCTGTTTCTTTTATAAAAGAAAACGATGTTTTAAAAAAAAGCGGCGGCAGAAAAGACTTTCGATTAAAACTCGTTTTCAATAATTTATGTTCCGCTTTTTTGGTGTTTTCCGGAATTTTGCCTCAGCATACGGCCTTTGCAGAGCATAGAATAGCAATATACGGCAGCATTGCC
>JALTDI010000112.1 GCA_027074255.1 Desulfurellales bacterium | reverse complement strand
TGAATACTTAGGTTTCTGTTTTCTGTTCTAACTGCAGTATAATTATTCGTATATAAATCAATTTTTTTTTCAAGAAGCCGTGTTTTAAACCCAAAGATTTCTCCCATAACAAATAGTAAGAGTAAAAACGAAGCAAGTAAGTACATTCTTTTTTTCATATTCTCTCGGCCACCCTTAATTTAGCACTTCTTGAGCGCCTATTAGAAAGAAGTTCTTCTTCCAACGGCCTTATCACTTTTTTGTTTATTCGGTTTAACCTTTTGTCCTCTCTAAATGCTTTTTTTACAACTCTATCTTCAAGAGAGTGGTAAGAAATTACTGCAATCCGAGCATCTTGCTCAAGTATGTCAGGGGCATCTTTCAAAAACATCTCTAAGCTTCCCATTTCATTGTTCACAAAGATTCGTAACGCCTGAAAAGTACGTGTAGCAGGATGAATTTTTCCTCTTTTACGATGATATACGTTAGCTACAATATTTGCAAGTTCCTCTGTAGTTTCTATCTTTTTCTTTCTCCTTCTATAATCTACTATTGCTTTTGCAATATGCCGGGAGAGTTTTTCCTCGCCAAATTTAAATATAATATCCGCAAGTTCATTTTCAGGAAAACTGTTTACAACATCTGCTGCCGTAAGTTCAGTATGAAAACTCATTCGCATATCAAGAGGCCCATTCTTAATAAAACTGAATCCTCTTCTATTATAATAGAGCTGCAAGGATGAAATCCCTAAGTCGGCAAGTATCCCATTTACCGCAGGTATATTATATTTTTTTTGTATCGCCTTTATATTTAAAAAATTATCGTTTACAAGAAAAAAATTATCCCCTACATTCTTTAACCGCTTATGCGCTATTTTTAAAGCTTCTGAGTCTTGATCTATTCCATACAAAAAACCCGAAGGACCTATAACCTTAAGTATTTCAACGCTATGCCCCCCTTCTCCTACGGTGCAATCAACTACAGTATCTCCTTTTTTGAGATTTAACTTTTCCAATACTTCATTTACTAAAACCGGCGTATGTAATATTTCCATTGCTTTCATTATAACTTATTAAGTCCTGATATAAAAGCCCGAGTAAAGGATAAGCCGGATTCTGTTGCGCAAACGCTGTGGTCATTTATCTAATGCGACCAACCCGATGGTATGGAGAGAGCATCCTTCGCCATCCTATTTGGTCTTGCTCCGGGTGGGGTTTACCATACAACGCACTGTTACCAGAGCGCCTGGTAGTCTCTTACACTGCCTTTTCACCCTTACAGAGAATCTCTGCGGTTTATTTTCTGTGGCACTTTCCCTAAGGTCACCCTCGCCTGGATTTCCCAGGCACCCTGCTCTCCGGAGTCCGGACTTTCCTCAAGGCATAAATAAATGCCTTGCGACCACCTCCGTTACTCGGGACTATTTAATTTCTTCCGGAAAGTAAAGAATCTTTCCGCACACCTCACATCTTATTAACTTTTCCCCTTTACTATCTTTAAGCTCCTCTAAGACCTCCAGGGGGAGCATTGCCCCGCAATTTAAACAAGCCCCTTTTTCTATAGGAGAAATCGCTCCATAAGGGAAGCTATCTTTAATTTTCTCATAACGAATCATTATATCTTCGGGGATTTCCTTTGCGATTTTTCTGAATTCTTTTTTAAGCTTCGCAGTTTCATTTTTTATCTCTTTGCCAAGAAGCTCCCTTTCTTTATGTATGCTTTGCAACCTCTCTTCCTGTTCCGCGGTTTCTTTCTCTAATTCCTTAATCTGTGACTCTTTTTCCTTTATTGCGGTTTCAGTAAATTCAAGGTTCTTCTCTAACTCCTCGGTTTTAGCCTCAAGGTTTTCTTTCGTTTTTTTAGCTGCCCTAACTTCTTTGCTTGTCTTAAGTTTGTTTCCGTTTAAAAGACTCGTAATACCTTTTAGCTGATCCTTACTCTCATCAATATCCCTTTCAATTTCCCTCTTCCTGTTGATAAATCCGGATATTGCAGATTTTAACCCCTCTATCTGATTCTGGATATTTTCAATTTCTTCTTTTATCTGTAGTTCTTGGTCAATTTCTTTCATTCTTGCTTCTTTATCACGCAAACTTTTTTCTTTTTGTTCAAACTTGTAAAGTAACTTTATATACATTGACACCTCCGATTAATAATGGTGGGCCCGCCCGGGTTCGAACCAGGAACCAATTGGTTATGAGCCAACTGCTCTACCGTTGAGCTACGGGCCCTTCTCCTTTGCAATCATATTTTATACAAGTTTAAATTAAAGTCAATAACTTTTAAAGTTTGCTTTTCAAATTGTATTTTTTAAACTATAATAAAATATGAATAAATTAACTATTAGCTCAGACGGTAAAAAAATTTCAGTAAGTGTGGATAAAGACAATTTATCTATTATTTCAAAAAAGGAAACTACGGTAATTCCATTAGACAAAATAAATAAAGTTTATGTTGACAATAGGAAAAACAAATATAAACCAGACCTTTTCTTCATTGTATATACATTATTCAGCTCTATAATAGGGATAGGCATTTTATACCTGCTTTTTAAAAACGAAAGAAAAATTAACATGTTGCAAACAGGAATAGCCTTTATTATTATAGTAGGTTTCGCAACTCTACTAATGATTATCGCAGCGAACAGAAAATCGTCACTTTTTGTAACATATAAAAATAAAACATTGGAAATTCCATTGGACAACCGTGACGAAATAGACCCACTAATAAAACTTCTCAAAAACTTGGGAATTAAGATTTTATACTCAAAACAA
>JALTDI010000111.1 GCA_027074255.1 Desulfurellales bacterium | reverse complement strand
TTAAATAAAAAAGCCGGTGAAATAGAGGCCACCAATCCGTGCGGAGAACAGCCGCTTCTTCCTTATGAATCCTGCAATTTGGGTTCTATTAATTTAAATAGATTCATCAAAAATGAAAGCATTGATTATGAGAAGCTGAAAAAAGCCGTTGAAATATCCGTGCATTTTCTGGATAACGTTATAGATATGAACAAGTACCCCATAAAAAAGATAGAGGAAGAGACAAAGAAAAACAGAAAGATAGGCCTCGGCGTTATGGGATTTGCCGATATGCTCATAGACCTTAAAATACCATACGATTCAGAGGAAGCTGTAAAAAAAGCTGAAGAAGTTATGGAGTTTATTCAAAATACATCCAAGAACGCATCCGGTAAATTAGCAGAAAAAAGAGGAAATTTTCCTAACTATAAATATAGCATTTATGCAAAACAAAATATACCTATGAGAAACGCGACGACAACAACCATAGCGCCCACAGGTTCAATCTCCATGATTGCAGACGCTTCAAGCGGCATAGAGCCGATTTTTTCTCTTGCTTATTATAAACAGGTTTTGGATGGGAAAAGGTTTCCCTACACCTATGAAAGACTGTTTACGGAGTTAAAGAGCAGGGGTGTATATTCTGACGAGCTGGCTGAAAAGATTATAGAAAACAGGGGCAGTATAAAGAGTATCGAGGCAATCCCCGATGATATTAAGGAAGTCTTTGTAACCGCTATGGATATATCCTATAAGTCCCACATAGATATACAGGCTGCTTTTCAAAAGTACGTTGATAATGCTGTGTCCAAAACTATAAACATGCCCAATTCGGCTGTCGTTGACGATGTAAAAGAAGCGTATAATTATGCTTATCGGAAGGGTTTAAAAGGCATAACGGTTTATAGGGACGGTTCAAGAGATGTTCAGGTTCTCGTGACAGCATCAAAAGAGGATGAGGCAAAGCTCAAATCAAAAGAGATGTTTATAAGAAATTCTACGTTGAAGGGATTTACCGATAAGATTAAGACATCGAGGGGCTCTTTATATGTTACTGTCAACACCATAAACGACAAGCCCATAGAGGTGTTTGCAAATATAGGAAAGAGCGGGGGAGATGTTTCCGCTTTGTCGGAGGCTATCGGCAGACTTATATCAATAGCATTGCAAAACGGCGTTGGAGTAAAGAATATTATCAACACTTTAATTAACATAACGGGTGCTCAGCCCATTTGGAGCGGAGGAAGATTGATTAAATCCGTACCGGACGCCATTGCTCAGGTTTTGAAAGAGCATTTCCAAAAATTGAACGGCTCGGCAAAACCCTCAAATGCTTCCGTTCAAGTTACGCATGAAGAATGCCCCGAGTGCGGTTCTCAACTTGAGATAGTTGAAGGCTGTGCCGTGTGCAGGAATTGCGGATACTCAAGATGCGGGTAGGAGAAACAAGATGGATATAGACAAAGAAGTACAAAGACAGATAGATATTATAAATAGAGGCGCAGCCGAGCTTATAGAGGAAAATGAGCTGAGGCAAAAGATTGCTGAATCCTTAAAGAACAATAAACCGCTGAAAATTAAGGCCGGATTCGACCCTACGGCTCCGGATTTGCATTTGGGTCACACCGTATTGATTCAAAAGCTGAAACAGTTTCAAGATTTGGGACATAGTGTTTATTTTTTGATAGGGGATTTTACAGGAATGATAGGCGACCCTACGGGAAAGAGCGAAACGAGAAAAGCTTTATCGCATAAAGAAATAGAGAAAAACTCAGAAACATACAAAAATCAAATTTTTAAGATTCTCGATAAGGATAAAACCAATGTCGTTTATAATTCTCAATGGTGCTCCAAACTTTCAGCAGGCGACCTAATCAAACTTGCCGCATCTATGACAGTGGCAAGAATGCTCGAAAGGGATGATTTTGCCAAGAGGTTTTCTTCAAACAGACCCATATCCATACACGAATTTTTATATCCTTTAATCCAGGGATATGATTCCGTCGCATTGCAGGCAGATGTAGAACTTGGCGGAACCGATCAGAAATTCAACTTGCTTGTGGGTAGAGAACTGCAGAAAAGAGAAGGTCAAAGGCCGCAGAGCGTCCTGATGATGCCTATACTCGAGGGTTTGGACGGAGTTAACAAAATGAGCAAATCTCTTGGTAATTATATAGGTATAACGGAAAAACCCAATGATATGTACGGCAAGGTTATGTCTATATCAGACGAGCTTATGTGGCGATATTACGAACTTTTGAGCGACAGGGATATGGATGAGATAATGAAACTTAAAAAAGATGTTGAAAACGGTGATATACATCCCAAAAAGGTTAAGGAGATGCTTGCATTTGAAATAACCAAACGCTTCTACGATGTTGAGACTGCGCAAAAAGCCGAGAAATATTTTGAAGAAATGTTTAAAAACAGGGATATACCCGAAGAATTAACGGAATTTGAATATAAAGCTCAGGATAAAGATGTATGGATTTGCCGATTATTGAAGGAAACAGGACTGATAAAAAGCACATCTGAGGCAAGAAGAATGATTAAATCCAATGCTGTATCTGTTGATTCTGAAAAAATAAAAGACGAATCGTATATGTTAAGCAAGGGTTTTGATTATATTGTTAAAGTGGGTAAGAAAAAAATAGCAAGGATTAAAGTGGTTTAGATTATGCTTTTAGCCATTGATATAGGTAATACGAATATAGTCATAGGTGTTTTTTTGGACAATAGGTTTTTAAGTTTTAGATTGAGTACGAATTTAAAAACAAC
>JALTDI010000110.1 GCA_027074255.1 Desulfurellales bacterium | reverse complement strand
TAATCGTTTGCCTCGTTTTTATTCTGCTGGAAAAACGCAATTTTGCCCCTTACATAGGCTCTGTAAATCTTGTAGAAATTTAGAATGCCGAGCATTCCGGTATCTTTTGAATATTTAAGGTAGAATTTCAAAAAATCATCCGATAGGTCGAATCTTCCGTAATTTTCCAAATCCATCAGCAGAAAAGCAACATCGCTTGCAACATCCGAGTATCTGAAGCGCTCGTTGAATTCAATGCAGTCGTAGATATATATCTCTTTCTCCGATACTATACAGATATTGCGTGAATACATATCACCGTGGCAGTCCCTTATTTTTTTATCCCGTATCCTCTCAGCAAACATCTCTTTGTTGTCTTTGTAGAAATTCTCCGTATATTCTTCTATTTTTTCATACTGATACTGCGTGATATATTCATCTATGCCGCCTTTTGTCTGTTTAAAATTTTCATCAGTGTTTTCTTTTACCGTTTTGATTGTGCCGAATGAGGAGATATATTCGTTTGTCTGAGCTTTGGCGTGAAAGTTTGCCGCGATTTCTGAGAGAGCTCTTATGTGTTCCTTGGTTATCTCATTGCGTTTTATGAGTTCATCCATCATTCTGTTTATAGGTATCCTTTTCATTTTCACCGCATAATCTATAATTTTTCCTTTCTTATCAATATCAATGCCGCTTTCTGTTTGGGTGATTTTAGATACCCCGATATACATACTTTTTGAAAACCTTCTGTTTAGTTCAACCTCTTTTTTGCAGAATTCAAGCCTCTTATTTATTGTTGAATAATCAAGAAATCCAAAATCAACCGGTTTTTTTATTTTGTACACCAGCTGCTCACCTATCAAAACCCAAGAAATATGAGTTTCTTCAAGTTTGAATCCGTATCTGTCAATCAGCTCGTCAATCTGTTTCCTTTTCATTTTTTTTCCTTCCCTTTAATGAATCTCTCATCGAATATACACATCCGCAATAATTCTGTCTATAAAATCCGAAGTTTTTTGACAGCTCTACGGAGTGTTTAAAGCCGTCTTTTTTCTTAAAATCTGTATCTTCAAACAAAATAGAGTATTTTTTGGATAGAACATTTCCGATATGTCTGATTTTATCGTATTTTTTAAGCGGACTGACTGATAGCGTTGTTGTGAAAAAATCAAAATTCAATTTTTTTGCTAGTTTTATCGTTTCAAGCATACGCATAGAGTAACACATCAAACAGCGCCTTGCGCCCTCTTTTTCAAATTTATATCTCTTTGTAATCATAAACCATTTTTTTGTGTCGTATTCGCCTATGTGCAGTTTTATTTGATGGTGTCTGCATAGTCTTTTTATCTCATTAAGCCTTATTTCGTATTCTTTTTTGGGATGTATGTTCGGGTTGTAAAAATATACATCCAGCTCATATTTTTCTTTAAGCCTTTCAATAACGCTTGTCGCACACGGAGCGCAGCAGGCGTGCAGAAGGAGTCTCGGTTTCCTGTCTTGTTCTTTTATTATCCTTTGGATAGGTTTGAAACTTATTCTGTGCAGTTCACATATGCCGTATTGAGCCAAAGCCTCGCTATGCATTTTTGTTCCGTAGCCCTTGTGTTTGTCAAAGCCGTAGTTAGGATATATATCTGCGGCAAGCCTCATATATCTGTCTCTCCACACCTTTGCAAGAATCGATGCAGCTGCAATGGATTTAACCTTATTATCACCGTCTATGATGGATTTATATCCAATGGGCAGGCTGAATTTATCCCTGCCGTCTATGAGTAGAAATTCAGGTTTGTCCGTCATATGTTCGATAGCTCTTTTTATGGCTATCTCGGTTGCTTTTACTATGCCGTATTTGTCTATCTCTTTATTGGATGAAACACCTATGCCGTATGTCGAGTTATTTTTTATTATTTCATACAGTTCTTCCCGCTTTTTTTCACTCAGCTGCTTTGAATCGTTAATTTCGTCAAATCGAGGTATGTTTTTATTGATAATCACACAGGCCGCAACAACAGGTCCTGCCCACGGACCGCGTCCCGCTTCATCCACTCCGGCTGTCTTTTTCATTTATAACACGTTTTTCATAAATATTTTGGAGTATTTTTTTAAATTTAAAAAATCCGCCACAACCATGCACTTAACAATAAATAAAAAGTATATCCTTTTATCTTTTATCTCGGATAGGGTTTCAAAGTTCCCTTGACCTTTGGATATTATAATATCAGCTTTGTTCCATATTTCTTTACAGTTATTTTTGCAGAATTCAGGCCAAAAGCCCGGTATTGCCTTTTGGGTTTTTACAATTTCGGCAGCTTTGTCCATCCCTATATACTTTGCATCATCAGGCGTCACATCGTTTATTATAGGTCCCCCTCTAACGAAGCAGTATATTTTCAGATTCGGATACAATGTTTTGATGGTTTCAAGCAGTATTTTATCGAAAACGACTTCACCTGCATTGTCCGCAATCAAAATGAGCGTTTTTGCTTTATCCAATTCTTTTTTAAAGCTCTGTATATCATCTTTGTCAAATCCATTTTTGAGAGTATCATTTATTGTTTCTTCAATGTTAAATTTCTTTATTTGACTGCCGAAATCTATGATGTTTCCCGCAAGAGAGAGTTTCATAGCATAAGTTATAGGGTCTTTTGACTCTTTTATGCGGGTTTTAAATGATTTTTCACGATCCAGCACTATGTCGTTGTATTTCTTTTTTATTTCTTTGTATGGGTCATCAATGCCGAGTGTTTTTGTTATAGTTTTGTAAACGTTTTCGCTTATCAATGG
>JALTDI010000109.1:16529-26489 GCA_027074255.1 Desulfurellales bacterium | reverse complement strand
CCTGCTGGTGCTGTAAAGCCAACGGATATGGAAGCAAACGGTTCTTCAAGTATCCATTCCTGACCTATAAGTACGTAGAAGTTGTCAAGGTTGTGCTGTACATAAGCCCTTCTTAGTCTGTAATTGTTGCCTGCATGGAAGAATCCGCCTTCGATTCTACCTGTAAGATTAGCATCTTCGTTTTTGAATGCAAAACCGATTCTTGTAACACCAGTTGCTGGTTCGGCTTTTGTTTTGTTGTAGAGATAATTTGCATTATCTGCGATTGGCATATTGGAATGGTCTGCATCGCCTGTTGCCTGATTTATCCAGTTATACTCAGCCCATACAAAACCATAAAGAGTTGCCTGTGTGTCGCCTTTAACCGTAACCGTTCCTGCCTGTGATGTTGCCGGTGTTGAAGCAATTGCAATTCCGCCGACCAATGCTGCTGCTGCTACCAATGAAATAAACCTTTTTTTCATACTTAAAACCTCCTAAAAGTTTTAAAAATTCAAAATCAATAGGCATAATAATACAGAAAAACCAACTTGTCAACCCTTTTTTGTTTTAATCTGAATCTCACCCCCTTTTACATATTTTCTTAACATTAACTTAACACCATAAAGCATTATATACACCATTTGTAGCAAATGTCAACTTTTTTATTATTTATTATTTAATTTTTTTCTATTATCCTTTCTGAGGATTATATTCTGTGGCATTATACGATAAAAGTCCTTGTAGATACGCAATAACCTCCGTTGTTTTTAAAAAAGTGACAAACAGAAATTTCTATGATGATAATCATTTTGGGTTTAAAAAAATGTGCAGGGATGAACAAACTCCCTGCACATTTTAATTACCGATGTCACTTCAATGCAATGAAAGGATAGGCTATTTTTTAAACAAAGTCGGTTAATAGTTCTTTGCAGCTTCATAGCCTGCCTGTGTTGCGGCAAAGATATTTTGAGGTTTATCCGAATCACCTATAATCTCAACATATTCGAATTTATCTTTTATTTTGTTATACAGCTCATTATTGGGATTCATTCCAGCAGTCAAAATCACCGTGTCAAAGGGCTCCAATGTGATTTTTTCACCATTTGAAACGACCTCAACGCCTTTATCGGTAAATTTTTTTACCGTTGTTTTGGGCATAAGCTTCATGTTGTCTCTTTCTGTTAGCTTTTTGATGGTCATTGCCTTTGTTATCGGTTCCATATCATTTGCTATTGTATCTGTTCTTTTTGTCGCTACAACCGTTTTGCCCTCACTTGACAAAATTTCAGCAGCCTCTACACCTATCATGCCCGCACCTATTATGAGCACCCTATTGCCTTTGACGGGCTTTTTTTGAGAGAAAAAATCAACGCCGGTTATCCAATATTGACTGTTGAGCCCCTCTATTTCGGGCAGATTGGGGCTTGCTCCGGCTGCAATTATGACAAGCTCGGGTTTCTCAGACTCCAACAGCTGAGTGTCAGCCTCTGTATTTAACACAACCTTGACGCTGCTTAGTTCAAGCTGCTTTATCAGCGAATCAAAGGGCCTTTTCATGCTCTTTTTTAGGGGGAATAGGGGAGCTAACCTGAATTGGCCGCCCAGTTGGCTGTCTTTTTCATACAATTTTACTATGTGGCCTTTTTTTGAAAGTGTGATTGCTGCGGTTATACCGGCTGGTCCTGCTCCCACAACGATGCATTTTAAAGGTCTGTTCGTTTTGAAAAGCTGTTGTTTGTCTATTGCCGGATTTACGATGCAGCCGACGCCAGCCCCTTGTCTAACATTAAACAGGCAGCCCTGTAAGCAGTATCCGCAGTAAACGATGGAATCATAATCTTTTCTTGACATTTTATTAATAATTTGAGGGTCGGCTATCAACGGCCTGCCGAATGCAATTATGTCTCCCAAATTCTCGTCTACTATTTTTTGGAGCTTGTTTTTATCGGCCATTCTGCCGACGACAATCATAGGCAGGTCTGTTAATTTTCTTATATCTTTAAAAATCTGATATTGAGGTTCTTCCGGCAAAGCCATATGGCTGAAATACCATGCAGGATTGTCGCAGGCATTGCCGAATCCAACATGAACAGCCGCAATGCCGAATTCCTTTGCCAAATCAAGCAGTTCTCTATTTTTTTCGGGGGTGAGTCCTTCTTTTGTAAACTCGTTTCCTGATATTCTTATGGTTACCGGTGTGTCTTTTGAATATTTTAAGACATTTTCAAACACCTTTTTTGCAAATAACAGCTTGTCTTTTCCGTATTCGTCATTCCTTTCGTTGGTTTTTTCTCCAATAAATTGATTTATCAGATATCCGTGCCCGCATTGTATCTCTATTGCATCAAATCCGAGTTTCACGGCTCTTTTTGCAGCTTCTCCAAAACCGTTTATAATTTCTTCTATTTCATCTTTGGTGAGTTCTTCGGATTTGGCGCCTGTTGCAGGACACAGCGCAGGCGAGGGAGATTTGGGTGTGCCGCCAATAGCCTTCGGGTTTGCTGCTCTTCCTGCGTGGTTTAAATTGATACAGGCATAGCTGTCGTTTTTATGGATTGTGTCCACTATTTTCGATAACTCCGATGCGCATTGGTCATTATCTATGCATAGCTGTTTCGGGTGTTCCCTGCCGCTTTTTGTCACCGATACGGGTTCTAAAATTATGAGAGCAGCACCGCCTTTTGAAACATTGTCATAAAAATTTATGTGCCTTTGTGTTACTTTTCCCTCGGGTGTTCCGTATGCCGTCTTGATAGGCGCCATAATGAAGCGGTTTTTGAGCCTAAGTTTGCCTAATTGTATAGGCTGAAACAGTCTCTCCATATAAAACCTCCCAAACTATTAATTTCTAAGTTAAATTTTTTACCAGTCATAATAATATTATGTAAAAGCGGTCGTTTTGTCAACAACCGAGATTTAATATTTCTGCTGAGTTTGTAGGCTGTTATTTTTGGCGATTATTAAAAATTGTGCTTGACAAATAGATGAAATGGGATAAAGAATGTATCTGCTGCAAAATCTTTTTTATTGCGGCGTTAAAGTTTAAAAGTTAATGAAGGATTTGGTTATGATTGAGGACAATGTAAAAAAGCTGCTCAAAGAGCTGCCCGAGCATGTGGAGTTGGAGGCGGCTGCCAAGACGAGAACGGCGGAAGAGATTGAGGAGGCTATAAAAGCCGGTGTTCATATTATCGGAGAAAACTATATAAAGGATGTCAAAGCGGTTTATGATAAAGTGCAGTCAAAGGCAAGATGGCATTTTATAGGCACAATATCCACCCAGAAGCACGATATTTTAAGAAAGAAGTATCTTGAATTATTCGATATGATAGAGACGATAGATTCGTTTGATATAGCTGAAAAAATAGATAAAAAATGCGGCGAAATCGACAAAATTATGCCCGTTTTGATAGAAATAAACAGCGGACGGGAGCCTCAAAAATCTGGTGTGATGCCGGAGGGCGCTGTGGATTTGGTTAAGAGCATCTCTAAATTGAAGAATATAAGGATTGAAGGGCTTATGACAATGGGCCCGAGATTCGGTGACCCTGAGGATGCAAGGCCGTATTTTAGAGAAACCAAGCAGATTTTCGATGAACTCAAAGCCCTTGATATACCGAATGTCGATATAAAATATCTCTCAATGGGAATGACCAATTCATATAAAATAGCGATAGAAGAGGGGGCGAATTTGGTGAGAATAGGCACAAAGATTTTCGGTGAGAGGGCGTGCAGTCTGCCGCGATAGATTTATAAGCCTTCCTCTTTGAGTTTTCTTGCCTGTTCGTCAATAGTGAGCGCTTCAATCAGTTCGTCAAGTTCACCCTCCATAATAGAATCCAATTTGTAAAGTGTTAAGTTTATTCTGTGGTCTGTTACCCTGCCTTGCGGGAAGTTGTATGTTCTGATACGCTCCGATCTATCGCCGCTTCCGATTTGCTGTTTTCTCTGGCTTGCCCTTTCGGCTTCGGCTTTTTTTCTATACATATCGTATAGTCTTGCTCTAAGAACCGTCATAGCCTTGTTTTTGTTTTTAAGCTGGGATTTCTCATCCTGACATGTCACCACTATATTGGTGGGAATATGTGTTATCCTGACAGCTGAGTCGGTTGTGTTTACGCACTGTCCTCCGTGTCCTGTTGCCCTGAATACATCTATTCTCAAATCCTCATTGTTAATTGCCACATCGACATCTTCCGCCTCGGGCAAAACAGCAACGGTTGCTGCTGATGTGTGTATTCTGCCTTGGGATTCCGTTGTGGGGACACGCTGCACCCTGTGCGTTCCGCTTTCATATTTAAATTTGCCGTAGGCCCCTTTGCCCTTTATGTTTGCTATAAGCTCTTTTATTCCGCCGGCATCCGAGAGGCTTTTTTCAAGTATTTCGACTTTGAACCCCTTGTTTTCGGCATATTTCGTGTACATTCTAAAAAGGTCTGATGCAAAAATGGCTGCTTCTTCTCCGCCTGTTCCGGCTCTTATTTCGAGAATAACGTTTTTGTCGTCAGAGGGGTCTTTCGGTATCAGCAGAAATTTCAGCTCGCTTTCTATTCTAATCAGCCTATCGTTTGCCTCTTTAAATTCTTCTTTTGCGAGTTCCTTTAACTCTTCGTCCTTTATCAGTTCCTTTGCTTCTTCAATGTCTTTTAGTGTTTTTTGATATTCCACTGCTTTTTCGTTGATGGGGGATAGTTTTTTTATTTCCTCGTTTAAGGCTCTGTATCTGTCCATATCCTTTATGGTTTCTGGTTTACTCAGCTCCTGCTGAATTTCTTCGTATCTTTTTATGATGCTGTTCAATTTGTCAATCATATTTTTTCTCCTTCCGTTTTTTGAGTTTTTTGTACTGCTTTTAAGCTGTCTATCATATTTTGAGATATCTCTTCGGGTTTTATAATCACAGATGAGTTTTTGTATATGTATTCTATCTCATTTGCCTTTTTCGAATAGCGTTTTAAAATTGCGGCGGCCGTTGATAATTCTTCTTTTTCCGGGGTCTCAACAAAAACACCGGCTGCACCGGCTGCTTTATAACATCTCAAAAAAGGCAGTTTGTCTTTAAAGCTGTCGAACAGAAGCAGTGTTTCCTCCCTGTTTCTCGATACCACAAACCTTTTTTTATTTATCTTGAAGTGCCTCCCGATTGTCAAAAGCTCCAATTCATATTTGTCTATTTGTTCATTTTTGAGGAGTTCTTTTACCCTTTTTGAGAAGGCTGCATCAGTTAAAAGGCATCCTCCGGCGGGGGATTCAAAAGAATCTATGCCGAATTCTTTTGCAAGTTTAAACTGTTCCTTCCTTGAACGTCCTGTTATGCAGAATAGTTTTTCTCTGTCTATGATGCCCTCTTTTTCCATTTGCGTCTGCGGCAGGCATTTGGCGGATAGCGGCCTTAAAATGAGGTCTATCAGATTGGCCCTTTTTTCTATGGCGCGCAAAACGGAATATGATCTCTGGCTCATAGGTCTTTGGCCTAATACCTCTCCTGTAACAATAAATCCCGCACCTATTTTTTCCATAAATAATTTTGCCTGTTTGAAGAAAAATATCTTGCAGTCTATGCAGGGATTGAGGTTCTTTCCGTAACCGAATTCGGGGTTTTTTACAACCTCTATATAATCGCCGCTGTTTTCAGTTATGTATAATTTTAGAGAGAGGTTTTCTATTTGAGATTTAAGGCGGTCCTCGTCTTTTTTGTAGAAGGGTGTCTTGACAAACAGGGGATAAACCGAAAAATTCAAGGATTTCATTATATAGACCGCAAGAAGACTGTCCAATCCCCCGGAGTATAGCACAACGCATTTTTTGTTCAATTCTCCCATAAATTTAAGACTTTTTGCCTAATCCATAGAGTATATCGCAGGCAGTTCCCTGTAGTTTTCGTTGTAGTCCATACCGAATCCTATGATAAAGCCCTTGTCCAAATCAAAAAGGTGGTAGTCGGGCTGTATGCTTTCGGTTCGTCTTTCGTGTTTGTTGACAGCGACGCATATTTTGCAGTCCTTTGCGCCGGAGGATAGAAGAAAATCCTTTACACGCTTGATAGTTTGTCCTGTGTCGAGTATATCGTCAACAAGAATGCACATTTTCCCTTTCAAATCTATGGACGGTTTTTTAATCCACGTCAGCTGGCCGCTGCTTTTTGTTCCCTCGTAGCTTTTTACCCTTATGCTGTCTTTTTGGGGGTTTATTTTTAGTTTTTGCGTCAATTTTTCAAAAAACTGTTTTCCGCCCTTTTCGATGTATATCATAACGACGTCTTTATCTTTGTATTCTTTGTTCAGTTTGTCGGCCAATTTTTCAATCCTTTTTTCTATCTCCTGTTCACTAAAAAGTAAATTCACTATTATTTCTCCACCAAATCTATTTTTTCGCCGCATTTGGGACATTTCCCATTGCTTATGCTGTTTGAGAGTATATCAAAGCCGTAGCGCTTTATCAACAATTCGCCGCATTTGGGACAGTATGTGTTTTCACCCTCATCACCCGGTATGTTGCCCGTATAGACATATTTCAAACCCATGGATTTTGCTATATGAGCAAGGTTCTGTATCGTTCTTACGTTTGTCGGAGCAACTTCATCCATTTTGTATGCGGGATAAAATCTGCTTAAATGCCAGGGAATGGAGGGGTCTAAATCGTATATATGCTGGGCAATTGTCATTATTTCTATGGGTTCTTCGGTAATATTCGGTATAATCAGGGTTGTTGCCTCGACCCAAATGCCCTTTTTTTTCATATATTCAAGCGAATCCAAAACAGGTTTTAACCTCGCTCCTCCTGCAATCTGCAGATAATAGGCATCGGAGAAGGATTTTATGTCTATGTTTACGGCGTCTATCAAACCATCCATCATATCGATTGCCTCTTTTGTCATATAACCGTTTGTCACAAACACGTTTTTTAAGCCCTTATCCTTTGCAATTTTCGCCGTATCAATTGCATATTCGAAAAACACGGTGGGCTCTGTATAGGTGTAGGCTATCGATTTGCACCCGCTTTTTATAGCATCTTCAACAACATTTTCGGGTGAATAATCTTCACCGATTATGCTGCCGTCATTTTCTGCCGGGTATTGGCTTATTTCGTGGTTTTGACAATACAGACAGCTGAAATTGCATCCAACCGCTGCTATGGAGAACGATTTTGTGCCGGGAAGGAAATGAAACAGCGGTTTTTTTTCAATAGGGTCTATGGATTTTGCAACGGCTTTGGCATATACGAGAGAGTAGAGTGTTCCGTCTATATTCTGTCTCACAAGGCATTTTCCTTTGGCCTGGTCTTTCAACATACATCTGAAAGCGCATAAATCACATCTGACTTTTTTGTCGTTTAACTTTTTATACAGATAAGCTTCTTTCATACAAAACTCCTTATACGGGTAAAGTTATTTTAAACGTTGTGCCTTTGCCGACGGCGCTTTTAACACTCAAAGCACCGCCTATCATTTCTATTGAATGCTTTGCGATAGGTATCCCTATACCTTTCTTAACGTCTCCTCCCGACCGGAACGGTTTGAAGATATTTTCAAGCATGTTTTCAGGTATGCCTAATCCGGTATCGGTTATTTCTATTTCTACATTTTTGTTCACTATTTTTACACCGACGAACAGCTTTCCTCCGTTTTTCATATTTTCAATGCTGTTTTCCAAGATGTTTTTAACGGCTGTCAGCAGTTTGTTCTCATCAATTCTAATGGGCGGCATATTTATATCCATATCCGTTTCAAGTTCTATTTTGTATCTTTTCATTCTTTCCTTGAATTTATTTATAATCCTGTTAACACTCTGGGGTATGGAGGTAAATTTTAATTCGACGTTTGAGTTGCTCATCTGTAAAAGATTGTCCGAAAGCGTTGATAGTTTTCTGCTTTCTATCTTTATGTAATCCGTATATTTTTTCAGTTCTTTTGTATTGTCCATTTTGTCTATTTTTTTGTCGAGTATCTCAGCCATTCCTCCTATGCTCATAATGGGGTTTCTCAGCCTGTGAGCTACGTTTTCGGTTAACTCCAATATTGTTTTTTCCTTTTCACGCTCGAGCAGCTGCTTCTGCATATTTTCGATTATCCTTAATGAGTCTTCAAGCTCGGCGTTTTTATTCTGCAGTGTTTCGTTGAGCTGGTTTACCTTTTCCATATGATTTGCAAGCATATCACTTAATATTCCCGTTGGAAAGGCTATTATAATAAACGGTATAATCCTGTACAAAAGCTCTATGGCATTGTAGAGCCCGAGTCCGTAATACTCTTGTGAAACCGTAAAGGTTGCCGCGCCGAATATTGCCGTTATTATAGCGGGTTTTGTGCCCAGCACAAATGCGGCAATCGTTATGACAACAAAATATCCCGAATAAAACGGGCTGTTGCCGCCTCCTGTGTTGTATATAAAATATGCCACAACAATTTCGTCAAACAGAAATGTTGCAAGACAGAAATTGCATGCCCTGTTTTTACCCTCGGGTATAAAAAGTCGAATGATGAAGAATAGCGTATATACGGTTATTATCAAATCATATATAAAAATAAGGTGTATTCTGTTGCAGTTAACTATAAACAGCCCGGGCATAATAGCCCATATAACCGCCCCTGAAACAGACACAAGCCTTACTACAAGAATCAGCAGATTGGTCTGCTCTATGGAGATAAAACGTTCGGTTTTCATAATTTATCCTTAGAGTCAAAGATTGGACAAACCTCAGCAATATATTATATTATAGGTTAATTGCTGGTGTTCTTTTTGTCAAACGTTTTATTTTTTTTACGGAGGTTTAAACTGTGTTTAAAATGACAAAAAAAACGTCGGGGAAAGTGACGTGTTCCACATATATAGACAGCCTTGCTGCAACGATAGTTTATGTTCTGAATCTTTTGAAAATAGGCGATGAGAAAATTGATTCGGAGATAGAGAGCTTCAAGAAACTCGCAAAAAGCATCAAATATGAAGAAAATACCGATAAACTCAATAAATTGAGAGACCTTATAACCGAGTTTGTGGTTGGTTATGACAGCTATGTTACAAATAGAAAGAAAGAGGTTGACAGGCTGATTTTGGGGAATATCAATATTTTGATAAATCTCGCAAAGGGTGCTGAGGGCTCAAAAAAATGGATTAAAACACTCGATAACGTTAAGGAAATTTTAAAGGAAAGATTGGATAAGGATTCTCTTGGAAAAACCAAGGAGCTTTTGTTTAATCTTGGATATTCAAGCAAGGATACCAAAGACACCGTATATAGGGATATAATAGGAATCCTTTTTTCCCTGCTTGATATTGAAACAGACAGCCCTGATGCGGGAGAGTATATCGATAAGGTCAAATCCGTGCGTGAGAAATTATCCTCAAATCCCTATTTTTTGGACTCAAAAGACATAAGAAACGATATTAAAGAGCTGATAGAGAAAAAGGAAAAGTTAGAAGAAGCGTATATTAGCTCTCTCCACGGCAAACTAAACAAAGCGCTGAAGGCTTTGATATATACCATAACGACATTTTCATCTTCTTCGTCAAATTATGTGGATACTTTTCAGGACCATATAGACGAGATTAACAGCGCTCTGCAAAGCGACAAGATAGATGTTGATGAGCTGAGTAAAAGATTGATAGGCATAGCGATAAAAATAAAGGATACTACCGTAAATATGAGAAGTGAAATAGATAGTTATTCAAAAAAGATGAAAGAGGCCAAAGAAACGATAGACGAGTTAAAACAAAAATTGGAAGATGCAAGGGAAAACATGGTAACAGACCCGTTAACGGGAGTTTACAACAGGAGGGGGCTTTTCCATTTTATGAGTCAGGAAATCGAGAGAGCCAGAAGATACAATCACCCCGTTTCCGTTATAATGGCGGATTTGGACCATTTCAGCAACGTTAACAACACCTATGGTCATCTTGCGGGGGACATAGTTTTAAAAAAATTCTGTCAGACGGCTCAGACTATTATAAGAAGTGCGGATATTTTAACGAGATACGGGGG